>JAGYOV010000072.1 GCA_018399375.1 Dehalococcoidia bacterium | reverse complement strand
TTTCGTTGGACGTACAATCCCCTCAGTAGCGCACTAAACCTGGCGGTTAAGACCTGTCAGATGGCATGGTTTTCACGCTATAATTCTAATTTACAGGAACTTAAAGATAGATCCATGTAAATTTTATGTCACTAGAGAGGTGTTTCACAGGATGGGATGCCCCCGTACTGACGAAGGTGCGGGATTTTCTGCTGCCACAAAAGCTATCAGGGCCACTCAACCTGGAGAGAGAAATTATAGTTGTACCAACGCAACGAGCAGGACGCCGGCTTCGCGAGGCCCTGGCAGCAGGATGCGCGGAGCAGCACACGGCGTTGCTCTCACCGCGAATAGTAACGCCGTCCTTTTTCTTTCATTCCAACGAAGAGATGGACAAGTTAGCTACGCCAACAGATGTGATTGCAGTATGGGCACGTGTATTGCTGCAGGTAGATCTGGACAGCTACACAGGGCTTTTCCCTTCCAGCAGCAATCAGGAAAACAATTTTCTCTGGGCAATTCACACAGGTGAGATGATACAACGCCTGCGCGAGGAACTGGCAGAGGGAGGATATACCATTACGGATATCTACAGGAACTTCGAGGATATTCTGGAAGAGCCAGAGCGCTGGAAAGACCTGTCCAGCCTGGAAACAAATTATCTGGAGAAAATGAAGGAAATGGGCGTGGAAGATCCATACGTCTCTGCAGTAAAGCAAGCGAGAAATTCACAATTAGCTGATCTACCAAAAGATACTGACAGGGTAATCATAGCCGCAGTGCCCGACCCGGTGCCTTTAATGATCCAGGCACTGGAACGCTTTACCAATGCTATTGACATCATCGTTCTTGTACATGCCGATGAGTCTCTGTCAAATCATTTCGACGCCTGGGGGCGACCCATTTCGACAAAATGGGCAGATTACCGCATCGATATTCCCGATCCACAAAGAAATATAGTCCTGTGCAATTCACCAGTAACGCAGGCGCGCACGGCAGTAGAAATAATAGCGGAGGATACAGCGCGCTTTGGGCCAGCCGATATTGCCATAGGCGTGCCGGATAGCAGCATCATACCGTTTTTGACAGCCGAACTGGCAACTCAACGGGTATCAGCGTTCGATCCTGCAGGGAAAAGTGCAAGAGAACATCCACTGTATCAGCTTCTCATGGCTTTCAAAGCACTGGTGAATGAGGGCACATATGCAGCCTTCAGCAGCTTGCTGCGTCATGCCGATATCATGGAATTCCTGCAGCAAGAGCACCAGATCTCACCACGCTGGCTCCTAGACCAGATGGATATCTTTCAGAACCGGTATCTTCCTTCAGAGTGGAAGGATATAAGGCGTTATTTTCCCCGGACGGCACACGGCAGTGAAAAAGCAGATGGGGAATTTGACGATCTGGAAAAAGCCATCAAATTTATTCAAGAACAGGTCCAGTTATTTGAAAATGAAAATCTTGATAATGCATTGAGACACCTGCTGCAATCTATATATAGAGTCCGTACGGTTAACGCTCGTGAACCCGACGGTGAAGAATTTATAGCCGTAGCAAATCTAGTTGATATCGACCTGCGCGAGCTTTGCAGTGACATCATAACCTCCCTGGATATCACGAAGCAATCTGCACTGGAACTGCTGGTGCACAGGCTGAGATCGCAGCGCTACTATCCCGAGCGCAGGGATGAAATCATCGATCTGGAGGGATGGCTCGAGCTGCCATGGAATGATGCTCCATTACTACTGGTTACAGGCATGAATGAAGGTTTCGTTCCTGACAGTCATCTTGATGATATTTTCTTGCCCAACTCGTTGCGAAAACAGCTAAAAATCAGGCACGATGCAGACCGTTTTGCCAGAGATGCATATCTGATGCAAGAACTTATTGAGTCGCGCTCACAAGAAGGAAGAGTATGTTTCCTGGTCAGCAAGACGAGCATTGAAGGAGACCCATTGAAGCCATCGCGATTGCTCTTCAATTGCAGTGATGATGAGTTGCCTCATCGTGCGGGATATCTCTTCGGCAGTTCCAGCGAGAAACGGGACAGCTATTCTCCTTCGACATGCTTTCTCCTGAAAGCGGTGCCTCCTGCAGATATGCCAAAGTCACAATTGGAATTAAAGAAAATGCCGGTTACGGCATTCAGCAAATATCTCGACTGCCCCTTTCGCTTTTACCTTCAATATATCCTGGGTATGGAAGCCCTAAGCGATGAAAAGGCTGAATTGGATTCCCTGGATTTCGGCTCGCTGGTACACCATGCGCTACAAAAAATGTCTGATTTCCCCGGAATAAACCAGTGCACGGACAGTAAGGAACTAACCCGTTTTCTATATGTTAGGGCAGATGAATGGATAGCAAACCGCTTTGGTCCCTCTCACCCCTTGCAGGTAGAGATTCAGCTCGATGCAGCAAAACAGCGCCTCGCTGCTGCTGCGCGAACGCAGACTATTCTGGCCAGAGAGGGTTGGGAGATCGTCAAATATGAGGAGAAGGTCGAAGCCAATTTATACGGCATGCTCATCCGGGGCCAGATAGACCGTATCGACAGGCATCGCGAGACGGGCCAGATTAGAATATTAGATTACAAGACATCCGACAAGGCAAGCAATCCGGGTGAGGTTCATATTCAACCACTAATACCAGGAACACCAGAGTATGCGAGAGTATCAGTAAATGGCAAAGAGAGGCGATGGCTCGATCTGCAATTGCCTCTTTACCTGATGTTGCTGTCTGATAGAGATACTACGGGAGAGCCTATAGAACTTGGCTATTTCAATCTACCAAAGGCCACGTATGACACCGGCGTCGCTATCTGGCAAGAATTCGACCATGGGCTATTGGAGGCAGCCAGGAGATGCACCATGGGCATCATCAGCAACATTCAAAACTTAATTTTCTGGCCACCATCGCCAAAGGTGACATACGATTCATTCGAAGACTTATTTCATACCGATGTTGCCGACTGCATTGATCTCGAAAATTTTAAACCCTTTATGGAAAAGGAATAGCATTAACAATGGAAACTATCGGGAACAAGGCTATAGCTGCCTCTGCTGGTTCAGGCAAGACTTTTCAGCTTGCACACCGCTACATACATCTCATGGCCAGCGGCGTGAACCCGGACCGCATTATCGCTCTAACGTTCTCGAGAAAAGCCGCGGGAGAAATCTTTGACTCGGTTATCAGCTATCTATGCCGGGCCACAAATTCTCCCTATCAGGCAAGGGAAACGGGGAAACTAATAGGAAAGGAAACCTTTGAAACGCATGACTTCTCCCTACTGCTGAGAAAGTTGATCGCCAGTCTACACACATTGCATATTGGCACACTGGACAGTTTCGCCATCAAAATTATACGGACTTTCCCCATCGAATTAGGGATTGCACCGGGTTTCGAAGTGCTTGATAATGAAGGGGCTGCAGCGCGCAGCATACGTGAACAGGTACTGCATGCAATCTTCGTCTACCATTTGATGGGCGACGCAGCGCGAAGCGATTTTCTCAGCGCCTTTAAACAGGCTACTTTCGGACAGCAGGAAAAAGGACTGGAACGAAGCCTCGATATCTTTATTGGCGACTATAAGAACTATTATCGCATTCTACCCTCCAGAGAAATGTGGGGTCAGGCAGATGTCATCTGGCCCGGAGGATGCCCCTGGCTGAAATCAGATGTCAACGCAAAGGAAGCTGCAGAAGAGCTTGAAAATATTCTTGATAGCAATAATTTCCCTCAGAGACTGTTGAATGGACTAAAAGCCTTCCTTGCCTTTGCCAGCACTTACAGCGAAACGGCCCAGTGGAATGATGCCGTGGCCAACTCATCTGTCTTTAAATCGCTTCTTGAGAGCGTGGATGATCTGAAACGCGGCCAGGCGATCCTCTCTTATAACAGGAAAGAGTACCCTCTCGACACCAGACAATGTGAACTGCTTCTTAACTTATTATGTCATGTGGTCACCATTGAACTCCGCAAGGCGCTGGAGAAAACCAGGGGCATTTACAAAATCATTGACCTTTACGAACAATTTTACGACAAAGCTATCAGGGAGAGAGGCAAGCTCTCCTTTTCCGATGCTCAGTATCTGCTGACAGAGGCCAATCAATACAGTGGAGGGGCACTTATCAGCCGAACGGCACAGCAAGATGCGCGACTCTATATAGACTACCGCCTCGATTGCAAGTTAGACCACTGGCTGCTGGATGAATTTCAGGATACCAGTGACCTCCAGTGGAAAGTCCTCCACAACCTCGCTGACGAGATACTTCAGGATACCAGTGGCCAGAGAAGCCTTTTCTATGTCGGCGATGTCAAGCAAGCAATCTACGGATGGCGTGGAGGCAATGCCCGCCTCTTCCACAAGATATTGCAGCAGTATGGCAGAAGAATTGAGCAAACTCTGCTGGCAACTTCCTTTCGTTCATGCCAGCCCGTAATAGACACCGTTAATCGCGCATTTGGCCCCTTGCTCACGGACAAACTACCCCCACGTACTATTGAAGAATGGACTGAAAACTGGCAAGAACATCAATGTCAGGAAGGATTCGTCTCGCCTCATGGATATGCCTCTCTGCTAGAACCGACATGCCACGATGATGAGGAAAAACCAACTGATGAAGATAGATATTCCCTTGTCTCCAGCCTTCTCAGTGACATCGACCCCTTGAATCGCGGTCTTTCAGTAGCAATACTGGTACGCACCAATAAGAGTGGCAAAAAAATTGCCTCCTTCCTGCGTCATGAACATCCTGAAATGAAGATAGCCCACGAAGGGAAAGCAGCTATTAAAGACAATGCTGTCGTTTCCGTTCTCCTCGCACTGGTGCAATTTGCTGCGCATCCAGGCGATACTTTCGCCTGGCGCCACCTTCAAATGAGCCCACTGGGCAGTTACTTTACTGAGAGACAGGACAATCGCGATAATTTGCCCATCAGATTGCTTCGAGAAATCCAGACGGATGGTTTCCAATCTTTCATGCGCCTGTGGGCAGCGCGATTAAACTCGGTGCAGCAACTAGATGGCTTTGGGCAAAGCAGAGTTAACGACTTCATCAAGGCGGCAGGAGAGTTCGACAAGAACAACGAACGCGATTGTAACGCCTTCCTGCACTTCATAGATAGCTACGAAATGCAGGAAATGGCAGCAGAAGATGCCGTGCGCATCATGACCATACACCAGTCCAAGGGACTGGGATTTGATATCGTCATTCTGCCCGACTTACAGGGCAAAAGCATGTCTGGCGCCAACCACTCCGATTTTGCGGTCGCACGCGACCCTGTTACCAATGAGCCGATTTGGGCTCTGAAAATGCCGCGCAGCATCATAGCACAAAGCGACTCCGTCCTGGCAAAACAGGTACAGGACAACAATGAAACTGCTTCACTCGATGCGCTGTGCGTACTATACGTAGCGATGACGCGAGCCAGGAACGGTCTGTACATGATAACCAGCTTTCCAGGCAAAAGCTCTCAAGCTTTCACACCTGCTGCTTTCCTCAAGCTGCAGCTCACAAGCGCAAA
>JAGYOV010000071.1 GCA_018399375.1 Dehalococcoidia bacterium | reverse complement strand
GTGGATGTATCGGTGACGGCGGTGGCCATAATTACTAATGTGTCCGGGTAACCGGTTTTTATTTCAGGCAGTAACTGAACCCCCGACTTACCCGGCATCTTGATATCGAGGAGCACGAGTGCAATATCTCCGCTTTGTAATTCCTCCAGGGCACTGGCAGCACCACCGGTTTCCCTGCATTCATAGCCCTCAGCAATCAGCATCTGGCTTAGGAGCTTACGGATATTTTCCTCGTCATCAACGATAAGGATAGCTTCCTTCTCATTCATTTTTGATCTGTCCTAATTTTTAGAGGGCCTAAATATGCCGTAACCTTCTATTAGCAACATGAACTATTCTCTTTTTGCAAAGAGAGTTTGAAATAGACAAATTATATATCAATTTATCTGAACTAGACTAGACTTAATAAACACTCCAATACTGGTTAAAGACCACTCTAGCCTTGGTGACTCTTTTTTAGATTAAATTTACACTCACATCAAGGTATGATGATGTTTTGCTCAGTTTTAGAGCGTTGCCACCATTTTAGTTTACTATGCAATTTCCTGGAATTTTGCAAGAATCTTGTTAGCTAAATCCTTTCTGTCAATAATATATTGCGCCCATTTACTTTGCGTTTCTTCCGATATTCCAATTGTTATCCTACGCCGCATATCACCACCCGTTCTTACCTCTACACCGTTCTTATCCACTATTTCTAGAGGTAAAAATAGCATCCTATCATGAATTTCCATTGTTCGAGGGTTTAAACATGCCCCGACAACAAAATAGCAATGGTTAGATGCTATAGCCTTCACACTTATATCAAATATAAACGTGCTATCAGGCTGAAGATCAAATCCTCCCTTCAAATGCAGGAATACCGACTTAAACACACCTTTTTTCGTTACTTTTAAATCGTGTCCTTCGCCATCAGTCGGCAGCTTGTGAACACGCAAGAGGCCTTTACCATATAGCAGTATCTGCTCCATTACTCTGTCTCTCAACATGTTACCCTTGACATTCGGGTTTAGTTCAGAAAGATCCACTATTCCTCCGACCTCCTCGGAATTTCTTTCTCCACATTTCCTTTCCTTTCCATCTCTTCGATACGGCGTTGAATTTCAGATAGCTGTTGTGATAGCATTTGTGATTCAGCTTTGAGCGTTCCAATGTCCTGCCCCGGGGCTAGAGACTGTGGCGTTGGGCTAACTGGTGGCATCATTCCGGCTCTCATGCCCATCCCTCTACCCATACCACGCCCCATTCCCATACCCATGCCGCGACCCATACCTCTACCCATACCCATTCCCATACCTCTACCCCCACCTAATCCAGATTGATAGAATCCAGGGCTAGGATCAAATTGAGAAACCGCCTGTTCAGGAACTTTAGCTCCCATAATTTCACAGACCTTAGCAGCTACCACCGGTCCCCCACTAACACATCCATAGCATGGGGCCCTTCCCTCGGCTACCGCTCTGGCAAATTCTCCACAAGTTTCATATCCACATCGCCGATCATCTAATTTAGGCAAAACTCCGTAGATTTCTCTTATCTTTTCTTTCATATCATTTTTATCTGTCACTGCTCGTCTCCTCTCCAGCGAGTTCGTCGAATACTTTTTGCTTATTCCCCCTGCTTCAGCAAACAGGAGATGCTCTCCTGATCATGCACAATTAGCATAGGAGAGATGACCCCTCTAAGATATTCCCAATCCAAGTCGAGGTAGTGAAATTTTAGGCCGTTAGCTGTAATAAACTTATTCTCAGGTTTCAGCGCTCCTACTCCTTCCTAAAACTTGCCAAATCTAAGTAACTTCCCCCCACAGACGGGGCAGGTACCCTGCACCGCAGGCCTACCGTTTTTCAGAGCGATTTGCCTTGGGTCTTTAATTTCCCTTTTCTGTCGACACTTCATGCAGTAGGCTTTCGGCATTGATTGCCCCTTATCCATGTTATCTAAGTCAAGGGTGTTGATAAAATCAGTAAAAGCCGACATTCTCCTTAACTCGTCATGGCTAACTTTCTTGCTTTTACCCTCCATCTCCTCCGTTTCTCTATTAGAGGGAACAGGTTTGTCTCTATCCTCATCCAGCAAGATGCCGGCTTCATCTAGAACGGCTTCCTCAACAAAGATGGGAGCCCCGACCCTTACCGCTAGTGCCAGGCCGTCACTGGGTCGTGAATCTACTTCTACCTTGCCACCATTTACCTCGATGACGATTTTAGCGTAAAAGGTATCATTCTCTAGATCAGTGATGACGATACAATCGACCATAGCCCCTAATGCCGCAATAACCGAGTGTAAAAGGTCATGGGTTAAAGGTCTTGATACAGCAGTTCCCTGAAGTTTTACTGTTATGGCACTGGCTTCGGCAGGACCAATCCCAATCGGTAAATAGCGCTCGGCTGCTCCCTCCTTCAGTATAACCAGCTGCTGCGAACTTAGTGGACTCACTTGTAGATTATTAATAGTTACCCCGATCATTGGCGCCCCCCTTACTAGACTTCCCTAGGTCATCTTCGATGTCTTTTTATTTTCCCCAACCTCTGTTGCCTTCTCCAACTCATCCTCAATCTTCTCCAGTTGAGCTTTTAGGTGGGCCATTTTCTCTTCAGTCTCGTTTACTTTATATTCACTCATCTTGTGCTTCTTATGGCTCATATGCTCGAATCTCACCGGGATGCAGGCCATGCCATTTCTCAAGCAGTTGCTCTTGGCTTTCCTCACGCTCTGGGTCAGGCACGCAAGCGCCTACAGGGCAGACTTCGGCACACTTAGGTGCCTCAAAGTTCCCCACACATTCGGTGCACTTATCAGGGTCGATTATATAAGTCTCTTCTCCCTCAGAGACAGCATCATTTTGACATTCCGCCTCACAAGCTCCACAACTTATACAATCACTATTAATTTTGTATGCCATTTATTAACCTCCTGACATTATCTTATTTTCTTTGAGCTGACAGTTAAACCCAGCTACGAGCCTTGATTGTTCCAAGAGCAAGATATTTCACCCGGCGTGCCTTATTGATACAAACTAGTGCCAGAATGCCAGAGTGATAGCAGGCACCAAGCACCCTTCCATAGTCATTACTTTTCCTCTAGTTCTTGCATTCTAGCTTCGATTTGCTCCAGATGACTCCTTACAATCTGAGCTTGGTTTTTTAGATAATCGCACTCTTGCTCTCTGTTCATTCCAAAAGCCGACAATGCTCCTGGAATCGGAGGAATATAAGAAGTTGTTCCTGAATAGCCGTAAGGTCCTTCGTATCCCGGATATCCATGTCCTCGGTAACCATATCCATATCCCCCAGCTGGGCCAAAGGCAGGATTAGCAAACCGTGGCCTGCCATAGCCTCCGCAGTATCCTGCTCCTCTTCCGGTCATTGGGCCCATTCCCATCGGACCGGCTCCATCTCCAAATGGCATCTTATCCCCTCCTTATTTTTTAAGTTCATCTAGCCTTTTTTTGATGGCATCTAATTCCCTGTTTAGCCATCTCTCCCGATCTTCGAGCATGGCAGTTTCTTGTTCTTTAGGCATTGTCCAAGGCCAGCCATAGCCATAGGGATATCCATAGCCATATCTAGGCCATGCACAGGAAGGCCCCCAAAACCAAGACCACATATTCCACCTCCTCCTATGAAAGCATAGTGCAAGTTTTTATCGACCTTTCTTTAATATTCCACCTTGATTTTAGTTTCCCCTTTTTGCTAACTCAGTGCGCTCTATCACAGCATCAACTAGGCTCCGAAGGCTTAACAAGCCTTCTTTCTTAGCTGTTCTGAGATGATCTGTGGTAGTAGCTGATAAAATTCTTGGCCAGCTTAATCTGACCGCAATCTCCTCATCTGGACCACGTTCAATTCTTAGCATTTCTCTTGTCTCCCTCTTTTTCTCTGAGGCTGTTCGGGCTTAAAAGCCCGTTTCTTAGCCTCAAAATCTAGTAAACATTACCATTCATAGTTGACTATCATGTTAAATTAGGTACCTGAGGATTATAAATCGCTTTTTTAGCCTTGGTATTCAGATAGGGCAGAATCCCGCTAATATCATCGCTAAGCCCAACCGACACCCACATTCAACCTCCCCTCAAGATACTAGAAACAATTTTAGTTATTTTAAAGAAACGTAGTTTCCGCTTTCATCTGGTTATAAATTTCAATTATTCTTCCAGCTCCTCCTTCAATATATTTCTGAGGATATAACTTTTTAAGCACCGCTTTATGCTGGGTGCAGTGAGTAGGGCAAATCAGTTCCAGATCTTTGAATAATCCGAATTCACTGAATCCATGCAATCCCCCAATTATCCCGTAAATTTCCCCAAACTCCCTGGCTGCGTCTAAGATGTGACCCATATAAGGATGAGAGCAACCATCAATCACAATGATTCCCTTATTAGTTATGATTCCCATGCTCTGTTCTATCCCATCCAATTCTCCTGTGGAAAATACATTCTCGTGGATTTTACTTGCTTTAGATATTGGGATAACCTCTCTGTCGCTTGGCCCAAGGAAAGAAGGAGGAACGTAAAATTTAGCTTTCCGATTAACTTTCAAAAATTCGGGAATCCCTCCAGTGTGGTCAAAATGAGAATGGGAAATGAAGACTTCGCCAATCGAAACTGGGTCTATCCCCAATTTAGCCATATTACTGAGCAAAATTCTTCCATCCGTTCCGGTATCAAACAAAATCTTAGGGACGTTTTCTACCTCAACTAAACAAGAAAACCCCCAATCGGATTGAAGGTCTCCTCTGGAAGTGGTATTGTCGTAAATGATAGTGACTTTCATAAACATGCCTTCTGTGCCAAATCTCCGTCAATTTCGGGATTTTCCCCATCAACCCTTCCAGCTAAACCACTCACATAAACAAGCATGCTTCTGAGCATCACCCCGCACTTTAGCCTGTCCAAAAGCTTTTTCCTCTGGTTCATAGCTACTCCTGCCACTCTTCCCTCAATCGTTCCAATTGCTACCAGAGCCTGCTTAACCTTTCCCCCTTTGTTTTTCTCCACTTGTGCCTCCACCTATACCACCAGAAGCAAAGAATACCCTCGGCACGCGCGTGTTCCTTTTCTCTTCACATTCCGGGCAGTAACCCTCAAGGTACAATTCACTTTTTGGTTACATTGAAGCCGTGTTGATGCTGCACCTCGTCCATCAGCTTACGAATTAGAGGACTCTCAAAGTCTACGATTTTCCCACAGCGCTGACATACCAAGTGGTGATGCTCCGGTTTTTGTTTTATCTCATAGTAACAGCGCATCTGGCCCAACCGTCTCTCCTCCACCAAGCCTAGTTTCTTAAAAACTTGCAGATTACGATAGACTGTAGATAGACTGATGGATTCCTCTTCGTTTGCCCCACGTCGATATAACTCTTTGGCATCTATATGGTCATGAGCATTACGGATAAGGTGCAAAAGCAACTGTCGGTGTGCAGTTACTGGATGACCTTTCATTTCACTAAGAAGATTGAGATTGCCTCTCATTCTCACATTTATAATTATAACTGTTTTGCTCTTCTGAGTCAACAATCGAGCTTTTTGTTAAGCGAACATTCCACATTCTGCCA
>JAGYOV010000070.1 GCA_018399375.1 Dehalococcoidia bacterium | reverse complement strand
GTAGGATGGGAGGTAACCGGCCGGGAGCCGGAGGAGGGGGAGAGTGCGTATGCCCCAGTTGTGGGGCGAGGGTTTCTCATGGGGTAGGTACTCCTTGCTATGATATAGCATGCCCTAAATGTGGAACTCCTATGGTTAGAGCATAAGCTTAGAAAGCGAAAGCTGTTTTTTTAATGATACTATCTGTTGCAAGTGGTAAAGGTGGCACGGGGAAAACATTGGTAGCTACCAATCTATCGCTTGCCTTGAGTAGCAAAACTAGGGTACAGCTGCTGGATTGTGATGTAGAAGAGCCCAACGATAACCTCTTTTTGCGCTTGCCCATTAGTTATAGTCAGTTTGTGTATATTCCCATACCGAGTATAGATGAGGCCAAGTGCACTTATTGCGGCAAGTGTTCTGAGGTTTGTGCTTATAATGCTATTGCCGTTCTTCCTCAAAAAGTGCTCGTTTTCCCGGAATTGTGCCATGGATGCGGCGCTTGTTCTTATCTCTGCCCCGAAGAAGCCATCGTTGAAGAGGGGAAGCCAGTAGGAGTGGTGGAAAAGGGGAAACGAGATAACCTCGAATTGGTACAGGGGCTGCTTAACGTCGGAGAGACGATGGCTCCGCCTGTAATAAGGGCGGTGAAGAAGTATGTCGATGTGGGGAGAGAGGTGATAATTGACGTTTCTCCCGGGACTTCCTGCCCTGTAGTGGAGGCTATCGAGGGCAGCGACTTTTGTCTTCTGGTAACCGAACCCACGCCTTTTGGACTAAATGATCTTGCTCTGGCAGTGGAGGTAGTGAGAAAAATGGATATTCCCTGTGGCGTAGTTATTAACCGCGCAGGTATGGAGGAGGGGGAGACTGAACGCTACTGCAGGGAGCAAGGTTTGCCCATCTTGCTTAGAATTCCTCTGGATAGAGAAATAGCGGCGCTTTATTCTCGAGGGATCCCTCTGGTGGAGGGGATGTTACAGTGGCGCGAGGTATTTTATGAACTTTTCGAGAAAATTAGCGCTATGGTAGATGGAGGCAGGAATTCTGGAGATGGGATAAAAGAGGAGCATCAGGAGTAACGTGAAGGAGATTGTAATCTTGAGTGGTAAGGGGGGGACAGGGAAAACCAGCGTGGTAGCCTCCTTTGCTTCCCTGACCAGGGATGCAGTGATGGTTGATTGCGATGTTGATGCTGCTGATCTTCACCTCGTTCTCAATCCTCAGGTCGAGGAAGAAAATGAATTCTGGAGTGGAGAGGTAGCATATATTGATAGTGAAAAGTGCAATGAGTGCGGTTTGTGCCAGGAGCTGTGTCGCTTTGATGCCATCAAGAATTTCAAAGTTGATCCTGTTTCCTGCGAAGGCTGTGGTTTCTGTGCTCATATTTGTCCCCTGGGGGCTGTGGATATGCGCCAGACCATGGCGGGGCACTGGTTTGTATCGCGCTCTAAGTATGGTACGCTGGTGCACGCTAAGTTGGGAATTGCCCAGGAGAACTCAGGGAAACTGGTATCTGTGGTGAGACAACATGCTCGGACCATCGCAGGAAAAGAGAACGCAAAGTATATCATCAGCGATGGGCCGCCGGGCATAGGGTGCCCGGTTATTTCCTCGCTATCGGGAGCAGAAGCAGCTTTGGTTGTTACCGAGCCGACGCTTTCGGGGATACATGATCTGGAAAGGGTCCTGGATGTTTGTCGCCACTTTGGCATCCCATCGGCAGTCTGTGTGAATAAATATGACCTTAATGATGAGAATACTCAACGCATTCAGGATTATTGCTCTGATCAGGGGGTCGCATTTGCAGGGAAGATCCCCTTTGATAATATAGTTATCGAAGCCCTGATTCATAAATTGCCTGTGGTGGAGTATTCTCCTGAATGTACTGTATCCAGAGAAATTGAACGGGTATGGCAATTCATCACCGAATGACGGAGCACAGGGGCATGAATGTTCAGTTGAGACAAAATGCCCAAAAGATATTAGAGGAGTTACCGCAAGGAGTGGATCTGGTGGTGGCTGCCAAGGGCAGGAGCCCTCAAGAGGTGCAGGAAGTAGTTGAGGCGGGGGTGGGATTAATCGGGGAGAATTACCTCCAGGATGCCCAGGCGGCCCAGCCTTTAATAGGGGACAGAGTGAAGTGGCACTTCATCGGGCACCTGCAGAGAAACAAAATAAAAAAGGCCATTAGCATGTTCGATATGATAGAAACGGTGGATTCATTGGAGATGGCCAGGGAAATGGAGCAAGAATGTGCTCGCCTTGCTCGGGTAATGCCCGTGTTAATTGAAATAAACAGTGGAGAAGAGGCTCAGAAATTCGGCCTTTCTCCTGATGATGCCGTGGCAGTGGCGCAGGAGATTGCGCGCCTTGAGTGGATAAAGCTGATGGGGCTAATGACGATGGGGCCGCGTTTCGGTGATCCGGAGGAATCCAGACCTTATTTTGTGAAAACAAAGGATATATTTGATAAGATTAAAGCCCTCGATGTGCTCGGTGTTGAGATGCGATATTTGTCCATGGGCATGACGAACTCTTATAAGGTCGCTATAGAAGAGGGTGCCAATATAGTGAGAATAGGCAGCAAGATTTTTGGAGAGAGAAAATACTAGAGATAGCGCTCCAGCGCTTGGATTTGCAGGAGGGATGCATGCGATATGCGGTGCCGCTAGTGAGGGGGAAGTTATCATTGCATTTTGGCCATTGTCAGCAGTTTGCCCTTATTGATACTGACAGAGAGAAAGGGGTTATATTGAGAAAGGAATTAGTAGATCCTCCGGCGCATGAGCCTGGAGTTTTGCCTGCGTGGTTAGCGGAACAGGGGGTCTCTGTGGTTATCGCTGGAGGCATGGGATCGCGTGCGCAGGCCGCTTTCCAAGAGAACCGCATTGAAACTGTTATAGGAGTGGGAGAAGAAGATCCTGAGAAAGCTGTATTGAAATGTATAGAAGGTACTCTCGCCAAAGGCGATAATTTATGTGATCATTGAGCAATAGGAGGTTATCTTGAGTGTAAATGTAGAAAAGCAAGTGCATGAGGTACTGGAGCAGGTTATCGTTCCGGAGGTTATGCGCAGCGTAGAGCAGATGAATCTGGTCCGAGATGTTGCCATCACAGATGGCACAGTCAAAGTCACCCTGGCTTCTACAGCTATGGCTGCAGAAATTCAAAATATCATCAAGGGCATGGTTAGAGAGGGAGTTAGTAGAGTTCCTGGTGTGACGGAAGTCGTTGTGGACTTTGTGGATGTTAAGCCCAAGGAAATCAATGAGATAGGGAAGGTGATCGCAGTGATGAGTGGTAAGGGGGGAGTGGGTAAATCACTGGTAACGGGCCTGCTGGCTGTCTTCCTGGCGCGAAATGGGAACAGAGTTGGTATACTCGATGCGGATATTACTGGCTCCAGCATTCCCAGGATGTTCGGTTTGACAATGCATCCGCGGGGCAGCGAATCTGGCATTATCCCGGTGACGTCCCGTTCTGGCATAGAAGCGATGGCCATGAACGTGCTGCTTGAAAAAGAGGAGGATGCTGTTATCTGGCGAGGGCCGCTAATGTCCAAGGTCATTACTCAATTTTGGGAGGAAGTACTCTGGGGTAAGCTTGATTATCTGGTGGTGGATTTGCCCCCTGGTACCAGTGATGCTGCACTGACGGTAATGCAAACGATACCTTTGACGGGGGTGATAGATGTTTTCACTCCACAGGATCTGACTGAGATGATAGTGATGAAGGCTGTGAATATGGCACGCAAGATGAATGTGCATGTTCTGGGGGTGGTGGAAAACATGAGTTATCTGGTGTTGCCCGAATCAGGGAAGAAAATGGAAATCTTTGGTGCGAGCAAGGCAGAGAAAATGGCTGCTGTGACGGGAGCGCCGTTGCTGGGAGTATTGCCCATTGAACCAGAGGTTGCCCGCCTTTGTGATGCTGGCGATATCGAGAAATATCACTCGGATGCTGCAGCTGAGCTATTCAACAATGTAATAGCTGCTCTGAACGAGAGAGAAGCAAAGTAGGAGAAAGGCAAAATGGCAGAGGATCTTGAAGCTTCTTTGAAAAAGTGGGCGGAAGGAGCTCTGGAGGGGATGGGAGTGAGCAGAGAGAACATTGCCAATTTCGCTGAATTGGAAGATAAGCTCATAGCCAATATGAGGGCAACTTATTCCGAAAAGGCGATAGATTTTTCTCTTAATCCCAAAAATATGGGCAAGTTAGAATCGCCTGATAGTTTTGCTCGGGTGACTGGCTCCTGTGGCGATACCATTGAGATATACTTGAACATACGGAACGGGATTATTGCCGAGGCGAATTTTACCACTGATGGCTGTGTATCAAGCATCGCCGCCGGGGGGATGGTCGCGGAGCTGGCTCGGGGAAGAAGGTTAGCGGAGGTAGAGCAAATTAGCCAGGAGGAAGTGTTATCTGCTCTGGGAGGGCTGCCTGAAGAAAACGAGCACTGCGCTTTGCTGGCAGCGGATACCATGAAAGAAGCAATCAAGAACTACCTGGATAACAACCGAGATAAGACTGCAACTCGAGGGGATGATTTATCTGGGGAAACGGGTTGAGGCCTATCATTTATGGCCCGGTGCCTTCGTGGCGCCTGGGGAGATCGCTTGGAATCGATCTCCTTAATTCTGTGGATAAGGTATGCTCCTTCGACTGCATATATTGCCAGCTAGGGAAAACGGTTAATCCTGCTATTGAGCGGGGCGAATTTATCTCTCTCTCCAAATTGATCAGGGAAATGGAGAAGGCAAAGGGAATTCCCGCCGATCACGTTACTTTCTCTGGTACTGGAGAGCCTACGATGGCCAATAACTTGAGCCAGGCTATCGAGTTGGCCAAAGATATCTTCCACTTGCCTACGGCAGTGTTGACGAATTCCTCTTTAATGTCGAGGGAAGATGTGCGCTATGATCTTGCCAGGGCAGATGTTGTTGTCGCCAAGCTTGATGCTCACGAACAGGAGTTGTTTCAGCAAATGAACCGTCCTGCAGCAGGAATCCTCTTCAGCGAGATAATTGAAGGCATCATCGAGTTTCGCAAGAGGTTCAAGGGAAAGTTGAGCCTTCAGGTGATGTTTACCGCGGACAACAGAGAGTTTTCTCGAGAGATAGCCTCCCTAGCCGAAACTCTTTTCCCCGATGAAGTTCAGCTAAATACTCCTTTGCGGCCCTGTGCTGTCCAGCCTCTCTCTCCAGAAGAGATGCTTTCAGTCAAAGACGATTTTAGGAGATTGAGAGGAGTAGTGATGGTATATGAAGCGGATAGGCCTGAAGTCGCGCCGCTGAATTTAGAGAATACTCTGCACAGAAGAGAAAAGCTCTGAACAGAATTTTTTAAAAGCCCGGGTGAAGTGGAGATGCCCCGGGGGTAAATTCCACTTAGAGAACTATTTCTATGGCCCTGGAGAAAAAGCAACTTGCCCTCTGATATTTTTGTTAAGAGTTGCCGTTTATGTCATGCTTTCGGAGATTATCCGTTCGGCAAGGGAGGTAAGAGATAAAAGGGAATATCTTGCCCCGGTTCATTTGCGAGGTGTTGATTTTGAGAAGCGCATGAGCTCAAAATAGAGAGATTACAGGATGTGTTAT
>JAGYOV010000007.1 GCA_018399375.1 Dehalococcoidia bacterium | reverse complement strand
GCGCCGGAGATAGCTACTAGCGGGGAGAAAGGAGAGGAGAAGAAAGTCATACTTGAGCTCAAAATTCCTACGGATGTCTGTATCGTTGGTTTGCCCAATGCGGGTAAATCTACTCTATTATGCGATGTGACGCAGGCCAAGCCAAAGGTTGCCGAGTATCCCTTTACCACGCGTGAATTGGTGCTGGGAGTAATTCAGGATATCAAGAGAAGCTTCGTTGTTGCGGAGGTACCTTCTCTGGTGAATGGTTCTCATGACGGTAAGGGGTTGGGAAATGACTTTCTCCGTCATCTTGAGCGAACGAGGTTGATTATTTATTTGCTGGATGGATTATCGCGTAACGTTTGTGATGACTGGGATACGCTAAGAGAAGAGTTGTCTCTATATCATCCTGATTTGCTACGTAAGTCTGCGATAGTCGCTGTCAACAAGGTAGATCTGTTACAGGTTCAGGTACGTCTACCAGATATAAGGCAGAAGCTTGACTTGCTTGAAGTGCCGCTCTTATATATCGCAGCGGCTACAGGAGAGGGCGTCCGGGCTTTGTTATTAAAGGTTAGAGAAATGATTTTGGGAGCCGATCAAATATCAGAGGAAGAGCATTCGTCGCCGATAGCGGTATTTCATCCCAGACCCCAGAGGTGAAGCAGTGAATATAGGCATTCTAGGTGGAACATTTGATCCCATTCATATGGGGCACCTCGTTTTAGCTGAAGAGGCAAGAATATATCTGGGACTAAGTGAAGTTCTTTTTGTCCCTGCAGGACAGCCAAGATTTAAGCTCTCCCATGATGTCACGCCCGTAGTACATCGTCAAGAGATGGTGGAAAGGGCCATTTCCAGTAATCCGTATTTTAAGATATGTACTCTGGAGATAGAACAAGAAGGTCCTTCTTATACTGTAGATACCTTGATGGCACTTAAAGAGCAACGAGGTAAAGAGGTGAACCTGTTCTTTATTCTGGGCTACGACACTTTAACAACGCTTCCTCTGTGGAAGGAGCCACAACGGCTGGTACAGTTATGCCGCCTGGTAGTAGCTCCTAGATCTGGTACTGACGTTGATTTAGGTTTCCTGGAGATGGCCTTATCAGGAGTGGAGGACAATATTGTGCAGATTCATATGCCACTACTTGAAATTAGTTCCTCGAACATCCGCCGCCGAGTAACTAAAGGGGCTTCTATTCGCTATCTGGTTCCCGATACAGTATCAGAATACATCGCAGGGCACAACCTGTATACCAGTAAGGAGGTGCTAAACATCTAAGTTTCTTACATACCGGGCATGGCTCTGGATGAATGATTTGCGAGGGGGTACCTCGCTTCCCATTAGCATATGGAAGGTCTGGTCAGCAGTTATCGCATCCTGTATTTCAACTTTATAGATGGTCCTGGAAGTAGAACTCATGGTGGTTTGCCACAGTTGCTCCGGACTCATTTCTCCCAGCCCTTTATAACGCTGGATATTAACTTTGCTTCCGTTCAATTCTGCTAGCTTTGCCTGTTTTTCCTCTTCAGAGTAGATCCAGAAGTGCTGTTTACCAGATTTAATGCGATATAGGGGTGGCTGGGCAATGTACAGATGATCTTGATCAATCAATTCTGGCATGTGGCGGTAGAAGAAAGTTAGCAGCAGCGAGCGGATATGCGCTCCATCAACGTCAGCGTCAGTCATGATAATTACCTTATCATAGCGCAGCTTATCGATGCTGAAGTGTTCGTTGATGTTTGTTCTTAGCGCTATTATGATAGCCTTGATCTCTTCGTGTTCCAAAATTTTATCTTTGGAAGCCTTTTCCACGTTTAGTATTTTCCCCCGCAGGGGTAGAATAGCCTGATAGCGGCGATCGCGCCCCTGCTTGGCTGAACCTCCAGCGGAGTCTCCCTCAACCAGGAAGAGTTCGCACAGTGAAGGATCTTTTTCTGAGCAGTCAGCTAACTTCCCCGGCAGGGTTGAGGTTTCCAAGCCGGATTTCTTAAAGACCAATTCACGAGCTCTGTGTGCTGCTTCTCTAGCCTTGGCAGCAATGGTGCATCTGGTTATGATAGCTCTAGCTTCAGCAGGATGCTGTTCTAGATATAGAGATAGACTGCTCGTTACTATCGATTCCACCTGGGTCTTTATCTCAAGGTTTCCCAGTTTTACTTTCGTTTGCCCTTCGAACTGAGGTTGGGGCAACCTCACGCTGATTACAGCAGTTAATCCTTGGCGGACATCTTCGCCGGTAAAACCGGCGTCGGTTTCCTTTAATAATTTGTTGGAGCGCGCGTAGTCATTAAACACTCTGGTTAAAGCTGAGCGGAGCCCGGTGACATGGCTACCGCCGTCTCTAGTATTGACACAATTGGCAAATGATAGGGAAAAGTCCGTGAAACTGCTGGTATATTGCAGTGCTACCTCTACAATTGTATGATCTGTCCTATCGGTGAAGTAGAGAGGATGATCGTGAATGAGAGTTCTATTTCTGTTTAGCTGTCTGACAAAGCTGGCTATGCCACCTTCAAAGTAAAAGGTCTTTTCTCGACTGTCTCGCTTATCCTTGATGTTTATTTCAACGCCTTTATTTAAATAGGCTAGCTCTTTTATCCGCTGGCAAACTGAGTCAAAGTTGTAGTTGATATCTCCAAAGATCTCTTTGTCCGCCATGAAGGTTATTGATGTGCCTGTATCCCGGGATGCGTCGATAACCTCTACTTCTTTCAGGGGGAGCCCCCTCCTGTATTCCTGGTAGTAAAGTTTTCCCTGCCGCCTTACCCTGGCCTGAAGCCACGTGGACAGGGCATTGACTACAGATGCTCCTACTCCGTGGAGGCCACTGGAGATGCTGTAAACGTGCCCTCCAAATTTAGCTCCAGCGTGTAATCTCGTTAGCACTGCTTCCAGGGCAGTGATATCCAGGCCGGGGATAACCTCGGTGGGAATTCCTCTGCCATTATCGATGACGGTAACACTGCAATCCTCGTGTATTATAACCTCTATGTAATTACAGAAACCGGCCATAGCCTCATCGATACTGTTATAGACTATTTCGTATAGCAGATGATGCAGGCCCTGCTTATCCGTACCTCCAATGTACATACCAGGGCGCAGCCGCACGGCGTTAATCTCATCCAGTATATGGATATCTTTGGCAGTGTATTCGTTTTGGGGCGTCTCGGCTGCATCCATATGTGACATAACGTACCTAGACTATTATAACATAAAAGTTGCTCTTCGCATTTTATCCGGTCTGATATGAGCAATAGCGCTCTCTTACGTTAAGCATCGTTGACATTCGTTATCGCGCAGTGAAAGATGTGGCTAAATGGAGATTAGTTGCTTTGTGAACCCTGTATTTCTCTGAGAATTGCTGCTGCCTGCATTAAGGGGATGACACTCTGCTCACCGCTCTTCATGTTTCTTAGCTGGGCAGTATGGGTTTTCATCTCCTCTTGGCCCAGGATAATTGTGTAGTTACTGCCATGCGCATTGGCCTGTTTCAATTGTGATTTCAAGCTCTTGTCGCCAGTAGATGCCGTGGTAGCAATACCTTGCTCTCGTAGCAAGGAAGATAGCTTCAGGGCTTCTCCTTTAGCCTCTGCACCTAAATAAGCGATGAAAACAAAGGTGTGGGGAGGGGGTGATATGTTTACCCGCTGCTCGTGCAGGTTTGCAATTAGCCTTTCTATACCGGCAGCGAAGCCAACTGCTGGTATGGATTTCCCTCCCAGAGTCTCGATGAGATTATCATATCTACCTCCTCCTCCTAGCGCACCTTGTGATGTCTCCTCTTGGGGCTGTATTTCAAATACTGTGCGAGTGTAGTAATCCAGGCCACGGACCAGCCTGTAGTTGAGGGAAAAAGGTGTGTTCAAGGCATTGAGATATTCCTGAAGTTGTTCGAAGTGAGTGCGGCAGTCATCGCAGAGGAAAGCAGTGATTTTAGGCGCTGACTCAGCTATTTCCTGGCAGTGGCTTTTTTTGCAATCTAGCAGGCGCAGAGGATTTCTCTGTAACCGGTTTCTACAGTCCTGGCAGAGATGTCTTTCAAAGCGGGAATAGTATTGCTTTAGTGCAGCTATATATCTTGGTCGGCAGGTTTTGCACCCGATACTATTGAGATGTATGGTGAATCCACGGAGGCCCAGTGAGAAAAGAAAGCGTTGTGCCATTTCTATCGTTTCGGCATCGAGAAGAGGATCAGCATCACCAATGGCTTCGAAACCAAACTGGTGATGTTGGCGGTAGCGTCCTGCTTGAGGGCGTTCGTATCTGAAAGAGGCTCCAATATAGTAGAGCTTTACTGGCTGAGGCAAGTTGAACAACCCATGTTCCAAGTAGGCGCGGCAAACAGGGGCTGTCCCCTCTGGCCTTAGAGCTAGCTCCTGCCCTCCCCTATCTCTGAAGGTATACATCTCCTTATCGACGATGTCTGTCCCATCAGCTACTGCATGAGTAAAGAGCCCTGCATCCTCGACCACCGGCGTACTCAGAAGATGGTACCCATAAAGGTGGCAAATAGAAGCAGCCTTTTCTTCTATGTATCTCCAGAGAGGTTGCTCTGAGGGTAAGATGTCTGACATGCCACGGGGTGCTTTGTACAAAGAAACTTTCCTTTCTAAGCCAATACTTCAACATGTGATTATATCTAAAAAGATGCCTGATGAACAATCTGCTTTGCCCAGGGCGATGAAAGGGCCTATAGAGGCCCATCTTCTATACTGAGGGAACTTCGTGATTTGTCTTAGCCATGTTCTTGCGATATCATGGAAATGGTAAATGCATGGAAGAAGCACAAGAATTCATTGAGAAGGTAAGGGGATATTTATCTTCTGATGCGCAACTGGTAGAAAAAGCATATGAGTTTGCTGCCGTGGCGCATCGAGGGCAGGTGCGCAAGTCGGGACATCCTTATTTAGAACATCCTTTGCATACAGCCATGGTTCTGTCTGATCTGAAGCTAGATGCTGATACCCTTAGTGCAGCTCTATTGCATGATGTTCCGGAAGATTGTGGTACAACTCTACAAGAAATTGAGTCGCAGTTTAATGATCAGGTGGCTAAACTGGTTGATGGTGTGACCAAGATAGAAAAGATCGCGAGTCAAGCTGATATAGAGAGAGCGCGGTCAGAGTTACAGGCTGAGAATCTGCGCAAGATGCTTCTAGCTACGACTGAAGATATACGCGTTCTTTTAATTAAGCTAGCGGATAGGCTGGACAATGTGAGAACGTTGGGAGCGCTGGCGCAGGACAGGCGTTATGCTATAGCGAAGGAGACGCTGGAAATATATGCTCCACTGGCGCATCGCCTCGGCATGGGGAAGATAAAATGGCAGTTAGAAGACTTATCATTTCGGTATCTCAACCCCCAGGAATATCACCGCATCGCCAAGCTGGTAGCGGCTAAGAGAGAAGAAAGGGAAAGCCTTGTGGAGGAGGTTAGCCAGTTGCTGGAGCGGGAACTGCTCAAAGTAGAGGTAAAAGCCAAGGTCTCTGGTCGGCCCAAGCACATTTATAGCGTTTATCAGAAGATAGGTAAATACGCAGCACAGGGCAAAGACTTTAGTGACATACATGATTTGCTTGCCCTCCGGGTGCTGACAGGTTCTGTTTCAGATTGCTATAAGGTTTTGGGAGTGGTCCACTCTCTTTGGCATCCTATCATGGCAGAATTTAACGATTTCATTGCTAATCCCAAAGACAATGGGTATAAGTCATTGCACACTACGGTAATGTACAAGGCGACTCAGCCACTTGAGATACAGATCCGTACCTACGAAATGCATCGTTCTTCAGAATATGGGGTAGCGGCGCACTGGCGGTATAAAGAGGGGAAGGCGGATGCTTCTACTAGCAGAGAGCTTAGCTGGTTGTACTGGCTAGGTGATTGGAGAGACAGCCTGGATAGCGAGGATTTCCTGGAGACTTTCAAAAGCGATGTTATCTCAGACAGGGTGTTTGTGTATACGCCGCAAGGGGAAATAAAGGAATTGCCCAAGGGCGCTACTCCTTTAGATTTTGCTTTTCGCATACATACTGACCTGGGCTACCGGTGTATTGGTGCTAAGGTGAACGGCAAGCTGGAGCCGCTCAATTACGTTATTGAGAACGGTGATGTAGTGGAAATTATTGCCAGCAGAGAAAATAAAGGGCCCAGCCTGGATTGGCGTAATCCAGAACTTGGATATGTTAAGACAGCTCATGCCAAGGCTAAAATCAGGCAGTGGTTTAAGAAGCAGGAACGGGGGCAATGTGTGGCGAATGGTAGGCAGATTTGGGATAAGGAACTCAGACATCAGGGGATTAGCTTACCCAGTCTCGACAAAGCGGGATCTCTTTTCGGATATGCCAGTCAAGATGATTTTTTGGCAGCCTTAGGCAGTGGCAATCTAAAGGTTTCTCAGGTAGCACTGAAGTTGAGCTCAGGTCTTGAACCATCTGATGAGATGGTCAAGACTGTTTCTCCCACCAAGGTTAGTCCTATAGGAGTAAAAGTTATGGGAGTAGGGGGCTTGCTCACCCGGCTGGCAAATTGTTGCCATCCTTTGCCTGGGGACGAAATAATAGGCTATATTACGCAGGGGAGGGGCATTACAGTACATCGTAAGGATTGCCCAAATATCATAAACGAAGAGGAAAAAGAAAGGCTAATCCATGTGGAGTGGGGTGAGGTGGAACAGGTTTATCCTGTAACACTTCAAATTGAGGCTTGGAACAGAGTTGGCCTTGTGAGGGACATCAGTGCTATCATAGCAGGAGAAGGGGTGAACCTCACTGATGTAAAGGTGACTCATGATCGCGAAGATAACATGACTGTGGAATACTTCACCATCGAGGTGAAAAACGCGGCGCAGTTAGCTAGGATAGTAGCTAAGGCCTATTCTGTATGGAACGTAATTAGCGTTACGAAGAAAGGAGAAATCGATGACAATAGGGAAAACAACTAACAAGGCTGCTCGTGTAGCGGAGAGGAAGAGGCTGTATAATCGCTCTATTAAGAGAAAGGTGAAGAGGGCTATAACTGTGGTAGAAGATAGAGTTGCTGCGGGAGATAGCGCAGCTCTAGAAGAAAGCAAGAAGGTGGTAAGCGCTGTGGATAGAGCTGGTAGCAAGGGTGTTTTTCATCGCAATAAGATCGCTAGAATTAAGTCTCGAATACAGAAGAAGGTCAATGCACTTGAGATCAACGAAGTAGAAGAAGCTTAAATAACGAAAGGGGATAGTTGCTACGTTTCCCCTTCAGTTGTTGAAGTGGTTTGTTTAACAAAATTATTAGGAATAGAAGTATTGTTTGTTGTACCATTGAGAAGGGAAGTCGCCTCGTTAATTAACTTGACTTAAAGAAGCTAAGGAGCGTACGTTAATAAAGTATCCGATGAGAATTAACATGGAGATGTTATCGCAGTTCCAGGCGATAGGGAGCGCCCTATTTACTCAGAGATTGATCAGCTCAGGTGGAGGGAACCTAAGCGTTAGGTCTGGGGAGCAACTAATCATTACTCGGAGGGGGAGTATGCTGGGATCTCTTAACGCTGCTGATCTGGTGGAAACTCACATTGATAGAAATGACCAGTCTACTCCGCTAGCTTCAACGGAGCTGGCGGTACATCGTGCTATCTATCGAGCGACCTCTGCGCAGGCGGTGGTACATGCACATCCTTCTTGCGCTATTGCTCTATCTTTCACGAGAAGTATGCTGATACCCCGTGATGTTGAAGGGAAAACGGTCTTGCACGAGGTGCCGGTTCTGGGAGGGGATGAAGAGATAAAACCGGGAGATTTTGCCGAGGAGATAGCAGATGCCCTGAGGCGTTACAAGCTGGTGTTTGTGCGCGGTCATGGTAGCTTTGCCGCAGGGCAACTGTTAGAAGAGGCATATTCCTATACTTCTTGTCTGGAACATAGCTGCTATCTTTACTATTTGCTCCGGGTAATGGGAGAAGAGAAGTAGCTACTTACTGGATGGGTAGAGCATAACAGGTCTATGGCAGGAAAGTGTACCAACTAGAATAGTGAGGGTTTCTACCTAGCTCGATTTCAAGCAGACTCCTTTGTAATGTAGAGGTAATGGGCCCAATTCCGCCCGTACCTATGGAGCGATGGTCGATTTCCACGATGGGCGCTATGCGAGCACCTGTTCCGGTTAGAAAGCATTCTTCAGCTAGATAAAGTTCGCTGCGATCCAATCGTCTTTCTATGGAAGCCAAGCCCATCTCATTTCTTGCTACCGTCATCACTGAATCTCTGGTTATACCCATGAGGACATTATCGGGAGAAGCGGGAGTGATGAGTTTTTCTTTGCTAACTATAAAGATGTTTTCGGCACTGCCTTCGGCCACGTGCCCATCTTGACTCAGCAGGATGGCCTCGTCGCAACCATTTTCGTGTGCTTCAGTTTTGGCCAGTGCGCTGTTGACATAGGCCCCGCTGATTTTTCCCCTTGCGGGAATCATGGTATCGTCAATGCGACGCCATGATGAAGTACAGCATCGAATAGTTGAATTGCCCAGATATGGGGGGAGAGTAGTGACGACAATGAGAAGGGCATCTTCGAGATCGTGCAGACGAACGCCTATGGTTTCAGAGCTTTTGTAGGCCAAGGGGCGGATATAGACATCTTCTCTATAGTTACTTTTGGCCAGAAGTTCTAGAGTTAACTGGCACATTTCTTCTGCTGAGTAGGGGAGGTTGATTTTGAGAAGCCGGCAGCCATCGAGTAGCCTTCTGTAATGATCTGAAAGTCTGAAGAGACAAAATCTTTCCTTTTCATTATCCCAGTTGCCTCGGATGCCTTCGAAACAGGCTGTTCCGTAGTGAAGAGCATGGGTTAATATCCCAATTTTGGCTTCATGCAAAGGCATGAACTGCTTCTGGAAAAAGGCATAAGGTGGCATGGCAAAGCTCCTTTATCTTATTTGTGAGGGTGAATTATACTATTGCTCGATGGTGAATACAAATGGGGAACGTATCTTGCTGCCAGACAGTTATTTGGAGGAAGAAATGGATGCTATGAGTTGGCTGAAGAGCAAAAGGAGTAATTCTGGGAAAGGTGGAGTTATTTGTTATACAATTTAACTTTGTGAGAGCCTTAATTCAGCGAGTTGCTATGGCTTGTGTGAGTGTAAATCATGAAGTGATAGGGGAAATCAACAGGGGCATGGTAATTTTGCTTGGAGTTGCTCAAGGGGATACGAGAGAAGATACACATTATCTGGCGCGTAAGATAGCTAATATGCGTATTTTTGCTGATGAAGGTAGAGAATTTGCTCTTTCAGCGCTAGATGCGAGAGCGGAGATGCTTGTGGTAAGTCAGTTTACGCTATTGGCTGATGTGAGAAAAGGTAGACGTCCCAGCTTTAGCAAGGCGGCTTCTCCATGTGAGGCAAAACAACTTTATGGGTTATTTGTTGACCAGCTCCGTTTTATGGGGCTCAAAGTAGAAACGGGGATTTTCCAAGAGTACATGAAGGTAAGAATCGATAACGATGGTCCCGTGACTATTATGGTGGAAAGCAAGTTAAGCTAAAGGTGTCCAGCGGCTATAGCCCAAGAGCTAATTAAGTAGGCTAATGCTTATTGTATAGCTAGGGGGGGTATTGGGGATGAGATCCGTTGTAGTTGATCTGCTCGAATCGCCTGGGCTACAAGTGGAGCCTGGGTAAGCGTTATTTGGGGATAGAGCAAGGCACCAAAGGGGGAATATTCCAACTCCGAGGAGAAGACGTTACGGTGTCTATGCAAGGGAGATACCATAAAGAATCGTTTTCTCCTTGCAGGGTTTTAGCGATGCTGGTTTTATTCTGGCTAGCAAAATGCCAGGGAAATTACCGGCCAGGCGGCAAAAGTCCGCTGGCAGGTTCAGAAGAGAAAGATGGGCCAGTGTAAAGAGAACAGCGGAAGGATTTTCTTCTAACTTCAGAGTGGCATTATTTGCTAGAGCGGATTCAAAATGAAATATTCTGAGATGTGTATAATGTGCTTTTAAGATACACAACTATGCTTGGAATGCTTGTCGTAAAGGGGCTACTCTCCAAATTACCGTGTATTTCTTTGTGGGGTTGTTGGTATTTAACAGATGGATAAGGGACTTACTTCGCTTTGGAGGATATATTTGCAAAAGAACTCGTTAAAATCTACAATTTGCCTTGTATGCGTTGCTAGCTAGTACATCATGTTGACAAAGTGTAATTGTCATGTTACCATTACCGCTTGCAATGTGTCCTATGTTGCCTCCTATCTGTAAGGCCCCTAAAAACCTCTAGCTTAGCGTGTGTCGTGAAGGGCATTTTGATTTTTGTTTTCAAGGAGAAAGCGGTATGTTTAGTTCTTTGACCTCTGAGGATAAATTAGTTAGATCGTTTGCCAAGTTATCTGAGAAAGTGGAAGTGCCTGATCTCATTAGGGTTCAGCTTGATTCCTTTAGATGGTTTGAAGAGGAGGGACTGAAAGAGCTATTTGCAGAAGTTTCTCCCATTCAAGATTATACTGGCGCCAGGTTGGACCTGCAATTCATTGACTATGAGTTTCGAGAGCCCCAACGTTCTGTTGCTGAATGTTTGGAGAGAGGAGCAACGTATGCAGCTCCTTTATATGTAACTGTCCATCTGTTAGTTAAGAGCACCGGAGAAATAAAACAGCAAGAGTTGTTTTTCTGTGATTTTCCTCTGATGACAGAGAGTGGTACATTTATTATCTCTGGGGCAGAACGCGTGGTGGTTAGCCAGTTGACGCGATTTCCCGGGGTCTACTTCACTATGGCAAGGGATCCGTCAAGTGACCGGGAGTTGGGCATGGCCAAACTTGTGGCGGAGCGTGGAGCTTGGCTTGATTTTGACACGTCTAGCAGAGATGTGCTCTCAGTAAAGGTAAGTGGCAAGAGGAAAATACTCGCCACTACTTTACTGCGAGCTATAGGATATGAAACGGATGATATTCTGGTTGCTCTCTTCCAGGACGTGGATAATTCTCCCGGGCATGCATTTATTCGTTCTACTCTAGAGAGAGACCCTCTGATTAAAAATAAAGCGGATGCTCTAACAGATGTTTACAGGAAGTTATCTTCTGGGGATCCCCCTAGTCTTGAAAGTGCTAAGACTCTGTTGAACAACTTCCTCTTTAACCCCAAGCGTTATAGCTTGGGTAAAGTTGGCCGTTACAAAATTAATAAGAAGTTGGGGCTTGATGTTCCTTTGGATAACACCTGCCTCACACCTGATGATCTGGTGCAAATAGTTCGTCGTCTGATATCTATAAACAACGGCGGGGAAATTACCGATGACATAGATCATCTAGCGAATCGCAGGGCGAGAACCATTGGATTCCTATTGCAGAGGCAGTTTCGCATTGGACTGGCTCGGCTTGAGAAGGCTATTAAGGCGAGGATGAGTGTTCTCGGGCCTGAAGCGACTCCAACTTCTTTAATTAACGTTCGCCCCATGGTTGCTACTATAAGGGAGTTTTTCGCCAGATCTCAGCTGTCACAATTTATGGATCAGACAAATCCTCTGGCGGAGCTAACTCACAAGCGGCGCCTTTCAGCAATGGGGCCTGGAGGATTATCCAGGAAGCGGGCAGGATTTGAGGTTCGTGATGTGCATCATTCGCACTATGGAAGGATTTGTCCCATAGAAACTCCGGAGGGCCCCAATATTGGATTGATTGGCTCTCTGGCAGTTTATGCCAAGATTAATGAATATGGATTCATAGAAACTCCCTATCGTAAAGTTGTTAACGAATGTCTCAATGATAAGGTGAAGTTACAGGGCAGGACTTTAAGAGAAGCTATTTTGGATGGTAAAGGGCATGTTGTGGCTGATGCGGGCACCTTGGTTACAGAAGATGTTGCAGAGAGAATAACGAAGCTTTCTATTGAGAAGGTGAAGGTTGCTCCTTTTGTTTCTGATCAGATCGTTTATCTGGCGGCAGAAGAAGAGGATCAATATGCTATCGCTACTGCCAAAGTAAGTTTAAATGAACAAGGGGAAGTTATGGAAAGCGTGGTGGAGGTTAAAAAGGGCAGTAGATATTTCAAAGAGCAGGTGGATAGAGTGGATTTTATAGATATATCTCCCAGGCAAATCTTTAGTGCTGCTGCCTGCCTTATCCCTTTCTTGGGGCATGATGATGCAAATAGGGCGTTGATGGGCTGCAATATGCAACGACAGGCGGTACCCCTGATATCCGCGCAGGCGCCTTTAGTAGCTACAGGAATGGAGAGAGAGGTGGCCAAGTATAGTAGCAGGATATTATTTGCTCTTAATGAAGGGGAAGTGACCTCAGTGACTAGTTCTCAAGTGGTAATTCGGGAAAGTGAGGGAGGAGAGCGCGTTTATGATTTGAAGAAGTTTGTTAGAACTAATCAGGGGACGTGCATTAATCAGGTCCCTCTTGTGAGCAAGGGCGATCAGGTTAAGAAGGGACAGGTCCTGGTAGATAGTTTTTCTATCCGTGACGGGAAACTTTCACTGGGGCGCAATGTTATATGTGCTTTCATGACTTGGGAGGGGTATAACTACGAAGACGCTATCATTCTCAGTAGTAGATTGGTAAAGGAGGATGCTTATACTTCTATTCACATTGAGAAGTATGAAGTGGAAGCGCGTGAAACTAAACTTGGTAAGGAAGAGATAACCTCTGACATCCCCAATATAAGTGAGGATAGTTTTAGTGATCTCGATGAAGAGGGTATAGTGAGAATTGGAGCTGAAGTGAGGCCCGGCGATATTCTCGTGGGTAAAATTACTCCCAGAGGTGAAACTGAACCTACTGCCGAGGAAAAACTGTTGAGGGCTATTTTTGGGGGGAAGGCACGTGAAGTAAAGGATAGCTCTCTGCGCATGCCTCCAGGGGAAATGGGCAGAGTAGTTAACGTCAAAGTGTTCTCGCGGGAGAAAAATGACGAGTTACCCGGCGGCGTGAATACTCTCGTGCAGATATGGGTGGCTCAGAAACGCAAAATTTCAGTGGGAGACAAAATGTCAGGGCGGCATGGGAATAAGGGGGTTGTCTCTCTTATATTGCCTGAGGAGGATATGCCATTTTTACCTGATGGTACACCGGTGGATATCATTCTTAATCCCCTGGGAGTCCCCTCCAGAATGAATATAGGGCAGGTACTGGAAACTCATCTAGGCTGGGCTGCTGGCATATTTGGATTCAATGCCCTGACACCGGTATTCCATGGAGCTGATACCACAGACATTGAGGATGCTTTAGGGCTGGTCTGGATAGCATGGGAGGCGGGTGCGGTGAGCTTTAATTCGGGGGGAGGAGATGGCAAGGTGATTGACAGGGGGAAAATAGCAGAATGGTTACAGTCCCATGGTTTTGTTGCTCAGGAGGTGATGGATGAGGAAAACAAGGGGATAGCAAGAAAGACATCGCTCATCTTGTGGCTTGAGAAACTGGGATTGGAGGCGCGCAGCCTTGATGAGGAACATTTGTGGCGGCTGGTGCAGAAGGTCTATAAAGAGCGGAGAATTTATCCTCCTGTTTTTGCCAAAATAGAGCTTCGAGATGGCAGAACTGGTGTGCCGTTTGATCAACCTGTAACTGTAGGGTTTGCTTATATGATGAAGTTGATACATCTGGTGGAAGATAAGGTGCATGCTCGTTCAACGGGCCCATACTCGTTGATCACGCAACAACCTTTGGGTGGCAAAGCCCAATTTGGTGGCCAGAGGTTTGGAGAAATGGAAGTATGGGCGCTGGAAGGTTATGGTGCTGCGCATATGCTGCAGGAAATGCTTACCGTAAAGTCAGATGATGTTGCAGGACGAGCCAAGGCATATGAAGCTATTGTTAAAGGAGAAGATATCCAGCAACTTGGTGTTCCAGAATCAGCAAAGGTTTTATTTATGGAGTTGCGAAGTTTGGGAATCGCTGTCGAGTTGTTAAGTGAAGATTTTGTCTAAAGGGTTTTGTTGGTTCTTGTGAGAGTAATTCAAAATCGCAGGGAGAGAGATGTCACAATTTAATGATGTTAAAGCTATCAGGATAAGCCTCGCTTCCCCAGAACAGATCAGAAGCTGGTCACATGGAGAGGTGACCAAGGCCGAAACGATAAATTACCGCACGTTGAAACCGGAAAGAGATGGGCTTTTCTGTGAGAGAATTTTTGGGCCTGTCAAAGATTATGAGTGCCATTGCGGGAAGTACAAGAAAATAAGATATAAGGGAGTGGTCTGTGATAAATGTGGAGTGGAGGTAGCTCATTCTAGCGTGCGTAGAGAGCGCATGGGGCATATAGAACTGGCAGCTCCTGTTGCTCACATATGGTTTGTCAAACTGGTTCCCAGTCGGCTGGGGCTCCTGCTGGATCTATCCCCGCGGAACCTGGAGAGCGTTGTCTATTTTGCGCGATATATCGTGACTTCAGTTGATGAAGAAGCCAGACAGAGGAAGGTGCAGGAGATCGAGCAGTCAGGAACCAATAAGATCTCAGAAATGGAAGAGGAGCTCGAGAAGTTGGAGGGGGGATTGGCCCCGGATAAAGAAGATAGCATCAGTGAAATTAACAGGCTGCGGGCCAGATTAGTAGAGAAGAGACAGGAAGTTGAAGAGGAGATACGGGCAAAGAAGGGAGAGCTTGATAGAATTCGGAAGCTAAAGTTGTTTACAGAAGAAGAGTATAGGAAAATGAATGAGCTATATGGGGGGATCTTTGAAGCTGACATGGGAGCTGAGGCCATTCTTGAGATTCTCAAGGGAGTTGATGTGGATGTGTTGCATCAGGAGCTTCGAGAACAAGTGCGTAATGCTTCGGGGCAAATGCATAAGAAGGCCAGTAAGCGGTTGCAGCTGGTGGAAGCGCTCAAGCTCAGCGGGAATAGGCCTGAGTGGATGGTATTAACGGTACTCCCTGTATTGCCTCCTTCACTACGCCCCGTAGTCCAGCTAGATGGAGGCCGTTTTGTTATTAGCGATCTCAATGATCTCTATCGACGGGTCATCAACCGAAATAACCGTTTACGTCGTCTTGTAAGGCTGGGTGCTCCTCAAATTATTGTGCGCAATGAGAAGCGCATGTTACAAGAGGCAGTGGATTCTCTCATTGATAATGGACGCAGAGGGCGCGTGGTTACTACGGGCAATAATCATGAACTCAAGTCTTTGGCTGCCATGCTTAGTGGCAAGAGAGGCCGCTTCCGTCATGTTTT
>JAGYOV010000069.1 GCA_018399375.1 Dehalococcoidia bacterium | reverse complement strand
CACGAAGTTTCCATTACAGCAAAAGGAAATCACTCCGAGTGCATCAAGCCAATTACGCGACCATTTAGCCTCGCAGATCTCAAAGCGACGGCGGTTACTCAATATCTCCCCATCAGAAATTGGAGGTGCTGAGATAAGAGCTGACCTGCTGTTTGCTTCCACCACTCACGAGGAAACTGATTTGGGTACAGCCATTCATCAATTATTCCAAAAGATATCTTGGATTGACACAACGAACATCGAGCAATTGATCAAGGAATGGCAAGCTGCATCGCTCATGGCTGAAGAAATACAACAGAAAGCGGTCGTGCAATTCCAACGAGCGCTTGCATCAACAGAGATACGGCAGGCATTGTCCCGCCCGCAGGGCAACGTTACACTGTGGCGCGAGAAACATTTCGATGTCGTTGTGAATGACCAGTGGATAACAGGAGCCTTTGATCGCGTCGTGATTATTCGCAACTCTGAAGGAACTCCTTTGCGCGCTACCATCTCAGATTTCAAAAGCAACGAAATTTCCAGTGAGGCCAGCTTGACAGGTGCTGCAGAAAGCTATCGTTCCCAGCTATCTCTTTATGGAAGCGCGCTATCACAGATATTGCATCTCCATGCTCCCGGGATAACGCTTCAATTGATATTTACTCAACCAGGAAAAGTATATCGCCTGAGGTGAGCATCACGCATGACGCAGCTAAGTCAGGCTTTCTCGCTGGTTATGGGCAAGATGTGGAAGAAAGATCAAAATCTCCGGAGGGATACATGGAACACAACTCTCTAACGATTCTGCGTTGCTCTCGCAATCCCTTCAGCTGTTCGTGCGATAACTGAGCTTCGTATCGCTCAAGTTTATGGCGCAACTTCTCCATTTCAGCCTCTAGTCTTTCCCTTCTATCAGCAGAAGTAGGAGGCCTTCTGGGCCGTATAGCCTGACGATACAATGTAGTGAGCTCCCGAGAAATTCTTATACCCCTGCCTGGGGATCTGGGAGATGATGTCGCAGCAGGCATTTTCTCCGTGCTAACCTTCTCCGTTATAGGTTCCCCAGTACTTCTTCTGCCAGTTGGAGAAGAAGTACTGCCGGGCCTGATTCTTCTATTCTTAAAGATAACTTCCTTTAATGGCATGCCATGTGTTGCTGAACCTCGCAAACTCCATAAACTACTGGTCTCATGAGCAAGGCTAAAGGTCATGGGCTGCACAGGTGTTAGTTGCTCTGCTTCGACTTTGAGACCACCTGAAGAAAACTGTTCTGCTCGAGGCATTTGCAAGCTTCCGAAAATAACTCCCGCCACTTCCTTCGTGCCAGGTTTAATGAGAGGAGAACCATGCATTTCATGCAACACAGGCATGCAAAGCTCATAAGAGGGAGTATGCGTGAAGCCAGGGCAATCATAGGAGAAAGACCGTGTAACATACCCCCGCAGAAATCTTGCCGTGATCTGGGATCTGACATCCTCACCCGCCGCCGGCACCCTATCCGCAAAGTGATATTCGTACGTGGCTACTTCATCTCCCGGAGATAACTCATCCTCGCTCAAAGTAAAACCATACCTTGGTACCAGGTTTATGTTCGCCATGGCAAGATCCAACCCTCTCGGATGTTGCTCCACGCTGAGAAGGGGATAGGTCGCGTAACCATCACCTTCATCTGCCAGTACTGCGTAGCGCTGCCCCACCTCAAGCGCCTGACAGACGCAGTGCCAGCACGTAACCAAGATATTGGGCGCTATCAGGAAGCCCGTACCTCTAAATGAAGCAGCCGTCAATATACTCGACCTGCCTATTACAAAAATGGGAAAAACATCTCTTCGAGCGCGAAAGTCCGAAGACGTACGCCTCTCTGCCACAGGTTTGCCCAGTTTCAATTGTGCGAACAAATTTATAGCCCGATATTGAAATTTAGCCTGGCAATACTATTTCAGACTGATCGTTCTTTGTCAATAAAAAGACATGAAAATAACTAACCTTATCGACCGTTAGATAATATCGCTGCACTCGTGGACGAATTGCAAACAGGCAGATTGGTTACAAACAACATCCCGACAGCTATCAGGAAAGGAGCATTTACTAAGGATGGTAAAACAGCAGCTGGTTTACCATCTTCTCATAGAAGACAGGGGCTAGCTGCGTGCAGCAACTCCCACAGAACAGCTAACCCCTGAAGTTCCAAATTTTAATCCGGCTTTTTACTTCTTACCCATAAACCACATAATAAAACAGACCAGGAGAAGTATGCCTCCAACCCCTATTATAGTCGAGTGAGGTACAAATCCACCCACAGCAATCAAGAGAGCACCTACAAGCCCAAGTATAGTAGCTATTTTCCCCACAGTTCACCTCCAAGCGATATTTGATTATCATGATATACCTTCTTATCTTGGTATTCAATACCTGTAAACACCTTTTTCCTCATTTCCGTCACAATATTTCACAAAGAGCTAAAGCTTTTTTCAAAGGCCAGACTCGCTATATAGGAGCTAACCACACCTTATGCCAGGGGACTACATGCTATACGAAAAATAAACGAGTTCCCCTGCTTCACAAACGAGCCATGGCTTATAGCGAGTGCACTGCCCAATTGATGCCTGTAACTTACCCTGATCTCTAGATAACGTGGCCTGTATAATCCCAAACAGCTTTCTTGCGAAATGTCCACAACTATGTTGCGGACTATCTGGAGATAAATTGGTGGAGCGGGAGACGGGATTCGAACCCGCGACACCCTGCTTGGAAGGCAGGAACTCTACCGCTGAGTTACTCCCGCAAAGGCAGATGCTATTTTAACCCGCAAAGTGAAAATCATCAAGCAGAGCTTACTTAGTCACCTGGCCCGGTCTTCGCAATAACAGCAAAAGAACAGATGCCAGTAAAGCACAACCTCCGCCAACAAGAAAAGCGCTGAAGTAATTGCCGCTGATATCGAACAATCTTCCCGCCAGCAGTGGGCCAAAGGCTGCGCCAGTATCCCAGCCAATATTTATCACCGCCATTACCAAACCCATGTGTACCACGCCAAAATTTTCTCCTACGAGCACGGTACTAACGGGAGATAGTCCTCCAAAAGAAAAACCAAACAGCACCGCAAATACATATAGCAACCACCAAGACGGCGCGCTGGCAAAACCTATCATGGACACAAGCAAAATCACCGTGCAAAGAAGAAATGCGCGCCTCCCTCCCACGCTATCGGATATTTTCCCCACCACTAATCTACCCACAATGCTTGAGCCACCAATGCAACTGAGCAACAGGGACGCCTGTATACGATCGATACCGCTATCAAGAGCATGATTGACTATGTGGGTATTAATAATATAACAGCAAGTAGCGCTCACGAATAATATCGCCATCTGTAACCAGAAATTCCTGGTTCGAGTAGCCTGCACCAGAGAAAATTCCCCGATCTCATTCCCCAATTCACCAACATTAGATGCCGTTACCTTCCTAGGCGGTGGGCTTTTGAGCAAGCAGGCGGCGGGAATAACCATGGCAATTACCATCACAGCTATGATGACATAGGCCATCCGCCAACCATAGGCGGAAATGAAGAACGATGCCAGTGGAGGAACTGCAAACATGCCTATACCAACACCGCAGCTGACAATGCCCAGCGCCAATCCACGCTTCTCTTTGAACCATTGAGCCACCAGCGTCATCGAGATAACATAGTTATATCCAGTACCCATTGCCAGCAAAAGGCTATAGGTAAAGAACAAATGCCATGGCTCAGTCACCTGGCTGCTCAAGAAAAGACCTAATCCTGTAAATATGCCAGATGCAACGAACACTCTACGTGGCCCAAATTTCACTATCGCCCAACCCGCAACCATAGTGAAGGCAGGACAGAGCAACATGTACAAAGAAAACACCCCGGACACAGAAGTCCTGTTCCAGCCAAAGTCGAGGCTGAGAGCTTCAAAAAAAACCCCATAGGAGAACCTCGCCGATCCCAGAGCAATAATTCCAATCACCAAGAGGAGACCAACTACCACCCAGCCATAATAGAACTTGCCCTGCTCTACATTGGAATCAATCATATTATTCTCAGCCAAAGTAATGCAACAAGGCTATAAGTCAGCCTGCAGGATAACTACCGGCACTACCCGAGATTAAACCTGCTCCATGCGCACGAGCAATTCGTGAATTCCTGCCCCTTACCCATCCCAAACAACAAGCACATGTGCCTATTGTACAGTTACAATTCTTTTGAAACAAGATGTTGAAGACATAGCCTTCAAATTAATCAAGATACACCATACTACTGGCCTCTCAATTTGAGAATATAAACAAGTAGCTCCTTTCCAAAATCAGAGGCCACACTTATATCCCCGGGGGATATCTCAACATTATTGAGATACTGCAAACGCAGTACATCGCCTTCAAATAGCTCAGGAATAAGCCCGGCAAAAAAGAAACCCTTAACTCTGTCTATGGCTCAGCAATTTTTGAAACACAAGATAAGCAGAATATTACTGCGAACTTACTGGCACCAAGAGAGCTATATCACCAGCAGCTGCGTTAACCGAACATGAAAAGTTACTGTGGCAGTGTGCATCGCCAGCCCGATTCGGAAACAAGTATCCTGACCCCTACGACTACTTTCCAGTGAACTGGGGCTTCCTCTTTTCCTGGAACGCATTTAGCCCTTCTTCCAGGTCGCTGGTACTAAAGCATTGCGAGAAGCACTGGATCTCCAGATTCCTGGCATTGTCCAGAGCCATATCATAGCCATAGTTAACGGCATATTTGGCCATCTTAATAGCAAAGGGAGGCATTTTCGTCAGCTTCGCAGCAAATTTCCTTGTCTCTTCCATAAGAGATTCCACAGGATATACCCTGTTGACCAATCCTATTTCAAAAGCACGCTGTGCTTTTATATTTTCACCGCTCATGATTAATTCCTTTGCCCTTCCCAACCCAACGATTCGGGCCAGTCGCTGAGTTCCTCCCCAACCCGGAATCAATCCCAGGAGAACTTCAGGTTGCCCGAAAACAGCCCCATCTGAACAGAACCTGACATCACAGCACAGAGCAATCTCTTCTCCACCTCCCAGAGCATAACCATTTATCGCCGCTATAGTTGGTTTACCCAGGATCTCCAATCGCCTGAAAACATTATGGCCCTCTTCTATGAACGGTATTATTTCTCTGGGGCTCTTGTTCTTAAATCCACTGATATCCGCTCCAGCGGCAAACGCTTTATCACCTGCTCCCGTAAGAACAACGACCTTGATCTCCTCTTTGCTCTCGCAAACGCTAACTGCGTCGCCGATCTCGGATATCATTTCGCTGCTCAGGGCATTCAATGCCTTGGGGCGATTTAGCGTAATAGTAGCAATATTGTCTTCCACCTCGAATAAAATATTCTTATAGTCCATAAGTAACACCTCCAAATCTTGCTTTATATTTTCACCAGACGGCGTAATTATAGCGCACCGTACATATTCTGGGGAAGAAATGTAGCAGGGCGCCACCTATATCTCAGCGAATAATTCCTTTACGTTGCATTTTTGTTCGAATTTCAGTAAGGTTATTCCTCGATAATACAATATCCAAAAGGAGATGAACGGGATACCTATGGCCAGAGCAAATATCGGCATTATCGGTGGAAGCGGTTTGTACAGAATGAAAGGAATAAGCGATGTTGAAGA
>JAGYOV010000068.1 GCA_018399375.1 Dehalococcoidia bacterium | reverse complement strand
GCAGTGGCCTGACTATCCAGGTCCCTGTTGTTGATTTAATGGAGATTGGAGCTGGGGGTGGTAGTATCGCCAAGGTGAGCAAAATGGGAACTCTTCAGGTTGGGCCTGAGAGCTCGGGCGCTGATCCAGGCCCCATCTGTTACGCTAAAGGAGGCAAAGGCCCAGGAGTGACAGATGGAGATTTGGTGCTGGGTTATCTGGATGAAAACTTCTTTCTTGGTGGGGAAATGAAACTTGATAGAGAGGCTGCCATTAAAGGGATTGAGGAGCAGATTGCCAAACCTCTGGGAGTATCTCTGACACAGGCTGCCTGGGGGATTCATGACTTAATCAATGAAACGATGGCAGCAGCAGCCAAAACCCACATTGCTGAAAAGGGAGGCAATCCCAAAGTAGTAACGGTTGCCGCTTTTGGTGGCGCCGGACCGGTTCACGCCTATGGCTTGACCAAAAAACTGGGAGCTCCCAGGCTACTCATTCCTCCCATAGCCGGAGTGGGGTCTGCATTGGGTTTCTTTACTGCTCCCAGGGCCTTCGACCTGGTTAGAAGCCACAAGGTTAGCCTCTCAGATGCTGATTTAGCTGAGATTGAGAAGCTTTTCCAGGAACTGGAAGTAGAAGGCGATAAAACCATCCAAAAGGCAGGGGGAGGACAAGATAGCATCTTCGAGAGGTCACTTGATATGCGCTTCGTGGGGCAGGGATCAGAAACCAACATCGCTATCCCCAGAGGTGACTTCTCGCTAATTAGAAGAGAAGATATACGCAGTAAATTTGATGAGGCCTACAAGAATCTGTATGGTAGAACGTATCCCGAGTCGGAGATAGAATTTATTAACTTCAGAGTAAGGGCTAGCTTGCCAGAGCGTATTCTGCAACTGCACAAGATAGAAGAGGGAAGAGGGAGATCTATTCAGGATACCATCAAAGGTCAGCGCATGGCATACTCTCCAATTGTGAAAGACTATATCCCATATACGGTTTACGATCGCTACAAGCTCTTTCCCGGAGAGGCGTTCGATGGCCCAGCTATAATTGAGGAAAGGGAATCCACGATAGTTGTGGGGGAGGATGCTTCTGTTAGCATAGATGAGTATGGGTTCGTATGGATTAACATGAAAAAGGAGGAATAATCATGGCACAGAAATTTGATCCTATAACGTTAGAAATACTGTGGCGCAGGTTGATTTCCATTGTGGATGAAGCTGATGCTTCTGTGGCTCGCACGGCATTTTCCAGTCTGACGAGGGATGCTCATGACTATACGTGTATGTTTACCGATAGGAAGGGAAGAGAATTGGCCCAGGGGACACTGGCAACGCCGGGGCAATCGGGAGCGATGGCGCTGGGAGTAAGAAGTCTGATCAGCAAATTTCCCATTGAAAGCTATAAGCCAGGCGATATTATTATTTGCAATGATCCGTGGCTTCTCGCCGGTCACCTCAACGATGTATGTGTGATGAGTCCGATATTCTATAAAGAAAGGCTGGAAGCATTTACAGCCTGCGTTTTCCATCATTCTGACATAGGAGGACGAGTTTCCTCTGATAATCACGACGTTTTTGAGGATGGATTGTTTATTCCCCCGGTAAAGCTTTATGATGATGGAGTTCCGAACGAAGCGATTTTTCAGATGATCCGTTGGAATGTGCGCACCCCAGAGGAAGTAATAGGCGATATCCGCTCACAGATCGCTGCTAACCATGTATGTGCGGAAAAGATAAGAGAGATGTTGCATGATACGGGCATGGATACGCTGGATGATTTGGCTGATGAAGTAATTGATCGCACTGAGCAAAGTATGCGGAGTTCTATTGCTAAGGTCCCTGATGGTATTTACACGAGCGAAGCGATAATTGAGCAAGTCTCAGCAGGAAAAGATGTAGTCATCAAGATGTCTATAGAGATCAAGGGAAGCGACATAGTAGTTGACCTCGCCGGATCCAGCCCCCATGTAAACTGGGGAGGCAACGTGGTCTACAATTTCACCTATGCTTATGTATTCATGGCTCTAAAGAGCATGTTTGATCCGGATATCCCCAATAACGATGGAGCAGCGGAACCAATAAGGCTTAATGCTCCTGAAGGTACCGTTGTTAACTGCAAATTCCCTGTGGCAGTTGCTGCCCGAATGCAGATAGGGCACTTCATGACTGAGATAGTCTACCGGGCGATGGCATCGGCCGTCCCCAATAAGGTTATAGCGGCCAGTGGTGGTACGCCAGCGACGATGAACGTTTTCTACGGCAGGCGCAATAATGGTGCTCCCTGGCACAGCGTTATAATCAGGGGTGGTGGCATGGGAGCCAGCAGCAAAAATGATGGGCACTACGTTGTTATCTTCCCCGCTAACGGAGCTAACACACCGGTAGAGGTCTTTGAAAGCGATACCCCGCTGCTGGTTGAAAGGAGGGAGCTTATACCTGATTCGGGAGGTGCGGGTAGAATGAAGGGAGGTCTTGGCCGTCGAGTTGTATTTAAAACTCCTGATGACGAATATGCTCCTCTTCCGCCAGTTAACCTGGGGATACAGGCAGGCAGGTATCACTATCCCCCGGAGGGACTGTTTGGAGGCTATCCGGGCAGGAAGGCTTACTTTCTGGTGAATGGGGTTGATGGAAACCCCTATGGGCTAACTCAGTTTGGTCCAGGAGATGTTGTGACCATCGATGTTCCTGGTGGGGGAGGGTATGGAGATCCATTGGAGCGGGATCCAGAACTGGTGCAGCATGATGTTTTCAATCAGTATGTAAGTATTGAGAAGGCCAGAGAGGATTATGGAGTCGTTATTGATGATAAGACCATGAATCTCGATCTCGAGGCTACTGAGAAGTTGCGCAGTTCACTTAAGAAAAGCTGATACGGCTTTACTCTGGTATAAGTGTGGCGGATATTCACATCTCCCGCGCTACGTGAGTGCGGGAGATGTTTTTGTCTTTTGAGGTCAACTGCCTCGGAGATGGTGTTAGAATAGGACCATGCAGGAAGCAAGAGATGTTAGTCAGGTAATAATCACTGGCTTGCCAGGGGCAGGTAAAGAGCACGTCCTGAATTCGTTGACTGAATCTACCGTGGTGGAGGGTATTTCTATCTCCCCTGCCAGAGGTTCACCATTCCGTATAATGAGATTCGAGGATATCCAAATAAGAATGATCAAGGCGCCGGTGGCAGAAGGTGAAGATAGAGGGCTCTTATTGAAGGATACAAGGGCATGTGCTGATCTGGTTATCATTATAATAGATCTCTCTCGGGAGCCGTTGAGCCAGGTGAGGAGTTCTCTTCAGGGGCTTGTGGGATGTGGAGTGGAGCCGAAGGCTAGAGCTTTTGGAGAAATAGCTTTTGGTCAGCGCTCACAAAGTATACTCATTGTGGGGAATAAAGATGATGTGGCAGGAGCAAACAATAACTGGTATATTTTGCACTCACAGTACGCTATGCATTTCCCCATGATTGCCATTTCAGCTCGGGAAGGTAGAGGGATGGCAGATCTCAAGAAGGTAATATATGAGTTGGTGGGAGTGATCCGCATCTATCTTAAAGATATGAGCAGTGATGTTGCTCAAGATAAGCCTTTAATGTTAAGAAAAGGCACCACGGTCAAAGAATTGTTCCAGAGTATGCACAAAAGGGATCTCTGTCCCAGGCTGAACTATGCTATCATCTGGAATCCAGATAGATGCGCGGGGCAAAGAGCAGGGAAGAAGCACGTGCTTCAGGACAAGGATGTAGTAGAATTCCATCTTTTCTGAAGGATGATTTTTAGCAGTCTCTCTTGTAATTTCGAGTAGGCCTTGTCTAAGAGGGCTACTTGTAAATATAGTGCTTGGCATATTGGACGCAGCACATCTCAGGAATTATAAGTTGTGTGATGAGCGCTTACGGATATGTGTTATAATCAAAAGCTATGGAGAAGTTCGCTGTTTTAACCAGTGGAGGAGATGCTCCTGGAATGAATGCCTGTATAAGGGCAGTTGTTCGTAGCGCAGCCAGATATAAGGTAGGAGTGGAAGGAGTCCGTGATGGCTATAAGGGCCTGCTTGAAAATGACTTCGTAAAACTGTCTCCCAGGTCAGTAGCCAATATTCTGCAGAGGGGTGGTACTTTTCTGGGGACCAGCCGCTGTGATGAGATGAAAACATCTGCAGGTATTGAGAAAGCAATTCAAGTTCTGCGGCAAAGAAACATTGGTGGGTTGATCCTCATAGGAGGTGACGGCACCTTCCGAGGGGGTACGGCCTTGGCTCAGCAGGGAAGAGATGTAAAGATAGTCGGTATACCGGGTAGCATTGATAACGACATTTATGGCACTGATTACAGCATTGGCTTTGATACCGCATTGAATACTGCTCTGGATGCCATTGACAAAATCAGGGATACTGCCGGGGCGTCAGGGCGCACATTCTTCGTTGAGGTTATGGGCAGGAAGAGGGGCTTTATAGCACTGGATGTAGGGATTGCAGCCGGAGCTGAAAACATCCTTATACCGGAAATTGAGACCAGGATAGATGAACTTGCTTGCGACATACGTAATAGTCTCAAGAGGGGCAAGAAATCCCATATCGTAGTAGTGGCTGAGGGAGATGACGCTGGAGGAGTATTCCCCATCGCCCAGCAGGTCTGGGAAAGATTGAGACTTAACTACAGGGTTTGCGTTTTGGGGCATGTACAGAGAGGCGGGATGCCCACAGCCAGAGATAGAATTCTAGCTGGCAAATTGGGGAGCGCAGCAGTGGATGCTCTGGTTGCGGGAGAGACAGAGTATATGGTGGGAGAAATAAATGGGGCGATAAGATTAACTCCTTTGCGAGAGACATGGGAGAAGCAAAAGGAGCTGGATAGCAACTTGCTGAAGCTAATAAAGGTGCTGGCGGTATAGATATGAATAAATTAACCGTAGGGAAGTTAAGAGGACTACAGCAACTGGCAAATGATAACGGGATCATGACCATGTGTGCCCTTGATCATAGAGGATCTCTGAAGAAGATGCTGTCCGGGGATAGTCTACGGGAAGTCAGTTATCAAACGATGGTTGATTTTAAGTTGGACTTGTGTCGGATTTTAGATTCGCATGCCAGTGCCATATTACTCGATCCCATTTATGGGGCTGCTCAAGCGATAACAACTGGAGCTTTATCCAAGAACACGGGTTTGCTTGTAAGCTTGGAGGAAAGTGGCTACTCCGGAAGTAGTGGAGAAAGAATTACAACTCTGGTGCCCGATTGGGATGTTCGTAAGGTAAAGAGAATGGGGGCGTCGGCGGCTAAGCTATTGCTCTATTATCGCCCTGATACAAGCGTTGCTTCGCGGCAATTGGATTTAGTAAGTAAATTGGCTGATGATTGTCTTGCTGAGGACATTCCACTTGTGGTGGAGCCAGTTAGCTATCGCGTAAATGAAGGTAGAGAAGAATTCGCTGCGATGAAGCCGGAGATAGTTATAGAGACGGCGAAACAAATTACTTCCCTGCCTATAGATATACTCAAGGCTGAGTTTCCTGCTGACCCGGAGTACCAGAGCGATAAGGATAGATGGGGAGATCTCTGTTATAAGCTTAACGAGGCCAGCAGAGTTCCCTGGGTCATCCTTAGCGCAGGGGTAGACTACGATATATTCTGCCAGCAAGTTGAAGTAGCCTGCCATGCTGGGGCCTCGGGTTTTCTCGGCGGACGGGCCCTCTGGCAAGAAGCCACTTCAATTGTCTCTCGAGAAGCGAGAAATAGCTTCTTGTCGACTATCGTGGTCGAGAGATTAGCCAGCTTAACGGATTTGGCCAACGCCCGTGGGATCCCCTGG
>JAGYOV010000067.1 GCA_018399375.1 Dehalococcoidia bacterium | reverse complement strand
AACTGTCATTGCACCACCGTTACTCTGCATAATGTGAAGGTCAACTTTCCCATACCGACTTTCAAGGCGTGAGACCAGGTTATCCATATACTCACTAATGACGGGACCAAGGTAACCATTCATAACAGTGGTACAGGTCCGCTCGTACTCCCGAAACTCGGGACAAATTTCATGTGATAGCGAAACATCTATGCCAGGGATCATTTCCCGACATATCTCAGCCACTCGCAATTCATGGGAAGGATTCAAGAAAGAAAAGAGCAGAGAAACCACTATGGATTGCACCTGTTCTTTCTTAAAGAAAGCTACAACCTCGCGAACCGAAGATTCATCGAGGGGAATTGCAATCTCTCCCTTGTGGTTAATGCGCTCAATTATGCCTTTTCTCAAGTAGCGTGGCACTAGCGGAGGGGGATTATCCACCTCAAAATCATAAGCAGCCTCTTTAGGACGCGCCACCCTCCGAATCTCCAGCACATCCTCAAATCCTCTTGTGGTAATCAAGCCCGCTCTGGCTCCATTCCCTTCAACAATAGCATTGGTACCAATGGTGGTGCCATGAACGATGGTATCGTTTTCTCCCAGTGATTTGCCCGACATCTGCAGAATATCAGCCAATCCATTTAGAACTCCTTCGGCCAAATCATCATGAGTGGTAGTAGCTTTGGTATAGTAAAAGTTCTGCTCATCGTCTACCAATACCACGTCGGTAAAAGTTCCCCCGACATCGATTCCTATTCGCATTCGTTTCCCTCCAATCTTGACCCCTCGACAGGGGTATATTTTGATTCATGATTTCTGGTTTTCTCCGGATAGATAACCAGAGCCAGCCTAATCATCCCTCTTGGCCTCTTTTTCCAGCAACTCGCTCAAAGCCTGATAACCTTTATCACCGAAGCTAGTAGCTTGTGCAGTGAGTAATTTCGAGAACGATAGCCCCCTGGACTCAATCCAGTCCCTGTGCTCTTTATTTCCCGTTCCCATCATGTGCCGAGCAAGATCTTTGGCATTCGGCGAAACCTTATGACAAACAGGACAATGATAACCCACGTATAAACCTCCTTCTCTATCTTATCCTTTTACTAAGATAATTCTTCTTACGCCGATTTCTCTTTCAACGCCATGAGAATTTTTTCCGGCGTCAGAGGTGGATCGGTAATTCTCACTCCAACAGCGTGATAAATGGCATTTGCCAGTGCTCCCGCAGTGGGGCAGGTAATTCCTTCACCCACCTCCTTGGCTCCAAAAGGCCCTTCTGGTTCATAGGTCGGGCAATCCACCGTCACCGCACTGGGCATATCGCGATAGCCGATCAGGCTATAATCTACAAGATTGGGATTCAAAACCTTCCCGCCATCATATAGCATCTCTTCAGAATAACCATAGCCAGCAGACATCATTATAGAACCCTCAACTTGTCCCCGAATAGCCACAGGATTTATGACCTGCCCGCTGTCATGAGCGGTAAAGACGTTCAGTATTTTAACATATCCCGTCTCCCGATCCACCTCCACCTCTACTGCCTGAACGCCGAAACTAAAAGCAGGAGAAATCATTCCCTTCCCATGTGGAGTGTAATGTCCTCTACCTACAATTAAGCTCCCCTCCTTGGCTCTTATAGCATCCCTGACGACATCATAATACGATAGGCCCCTTTCAGGCCGATCCCTGAGATAAATTCTTCTATCACCTGCCTCAAGATCATACACAATGTTCGCCCCCATTTTCGATGCCGCAATTTCGAAGAGTTGCCGCTTGGCATCCGCAGCTGCCATCTTGACTGCGTTACCCATCATCAGAGTCTCCCTGCTAGCCCAGGCGCCGAGATCAGAGGGGCAAATGCTTGTATCACCGGAGTGCATCCTGATATCGCTGAGATGAACGCCTAGCTCTTCCGCAGCTATCATGCACATGGTCGTATCAGCACCCTGGCCTACATCTGCCGCCAGAGAATAAACATCAACCATACCATCGATGTTTATGCGGACCTCAGCTCCTGAAAAAGCATAGGGCGTGTTGAACCAGTTGAAGATACCTCCACTGTTGAAACCATAACATGCCAGCCCGATGCCGTGATCCTTGGGCAAGTTCCCTCGCTCTTTAATATATTCACCTATTTTTTCCAGGCCTTCAGGTAAACCACAGCTAGCTATAGTTGCCTGCCCAGGAACTTCATAATTGGGATACATGGCATTTTTCTTTCTGATTTCTACGGGGTCGATACCCATATCAGCAGCCAGCATTTCTATTTGCGATTCACCGCAAAAATTCGCCTGGATACCGCCATAACCACGCATGGAAGATGATGGACTCTTATTGGTAAAAACCTTGTACCCGTCATACCTGTAGTTAGGATAGCGATAGGGAAAAGCTGAGAACCACCCTGTCAGATAAAGAAGAGTGGCCCCCATGGAGGTGTAGGCTCCTCCATCACTGAATGCCCTGGCCTCTTTGGCAACAAAAGTCCCGTCGCGCTTGGCTCCGATCTTGAGGTAGTAATGTATCGGAGTACGGCGCCGCGCACAGGTAAACTCTTCTTCCCGGCTATATACTATCTTTACCGGCCTACCCGTCTTTCTGGCCAGATAACCAGCACAAAATTGATCAGCGAAGAGCTCATTCTTGCCACCAAACCCCGATCCACAATGTGGTTTGATCACTTTAACTCCGTTCTCTCTCAAATTCATAGCTGTTGCCAGCAGACACTGTACGTAATAGGGAGTCTGGGTGGAAGTCCAAAGCGTCAACCGGTTGTTGCCGCCATCAAAGCTGGCCAGAGAGCCATGCGTCTCTAGAGGAACATGGCTCTGAGCAGGCAGGATAAACTCATCCTCCCTGATAAAGTCTGCTTCTTCAAATCCCTTATCTACATCACCCCATTCAATGTGGCGAGTCAGGTTAATATTGTTCTCCACATCATCGTGAAGCTGGGGTGCACCTTCCTTAATAGCCTCCATTGGATCAAATACCGCTGGCAGTGGTTCATATTCCACCTCGATCAGGTCCAGGGCTTCTAAGGCAATATCTTCGTCGATAGCAGCCACTGCCGCAACAGGGTCACCTATATAACGAACTTTCTCCAGGCAGAGTACGGGCTCATCGCAAAGCTCAGGATAACGTCTCCAGGCACCCTGCCGCCGCTCTCCCGTTTCCATGGCTGTAATAACAGCCTTAACACCGGGCAAACTTTCAGCCTTGCTGGTATCAATGCTGATAATCCTAGCATGGGAATGGGGGCTTCTCAATATCTTGCCGTGGAGCATCCCGGGCAAAGTCATATCGAAAGTATATATCGCCTGGCCAGTAACCTTGGCGAATCCATCAATATTGGGAGCATCTTCCCCTATTACATGATAATGTTTCACTTCGCTTCCTCCTGAATTCTGTTTGCCGCATCCAGTATCGCTTCAATAATCATATTATATCCAGTGCATCTGCAGAGATGCCCATTCATGGCATACTTGATTTCCTTCCTGGTCGGATTGGGGTTCTCATCCAGCAGAGCTTTGGCCGCCATAATTTGTCCCGAAGTGCAGAACCCGCACTGGAACGCCCAGTGGTCAATGAAAGATTGCTGTATCGGGTGCAACTTGGAACCATTGGCCAGTCCTTCAACAGTAGTAACTTCTTTGCCATTTGCCTGCAGAGCAAGTATGGTACATGACTTAACAGCCTTGCCATCGAGTATCACCGTACAGGCACCACAACTCATACTATCACAACCCCTCTTGGTTCCGGTGAGCCCTAGTTTATCTCTCAAAACCTCCACCAGCAACGTGCCCGGCTCCACATAAAGATCGTAAAGATCACCGTTGACCGTTATTTTCAATTCTCTTTTCATCTTTATCTCCTTCCCAACAGGGCTGCTCTACCTGTGTCCTTAAAAGAAATTCCCTTCCAACTATCATTACCAGCTCTCAACAGAGCTTCCTTACCCACCCTTCTTACCAGCACTCTTATCAACTCTCTCCGATAAGCTGCAGAAGCTCTCATATCATCGATAGGATCAACCTCTTCCGAGGCAATATCTCCTGCTTCTGACAGCAACTCATCAGTAATTTCCTTCCCTATGAGCACCTTCTCAGCCTCTCTAGCCCGTCTGGATGAGACACTCACAGCTCCAAGAACTATTCTGACATCATCACAGATATCGCTCTCAGCATTGAGAGTAATAGACATGGCTACCGATGCTATAGCGAAGCCACCTTCCATGCGGCTAAACTTCCTGTATCTGCTTCCCGTGCGGAGAGCAGGACATGGTACCTGAATCTCAGTAAGTATTTCATCATGCGCAAGATCTACCTTGAAGCGATCCCTGGCAAAATATTCTACCTCTACATTTCTCTCCCCTCGAACGCTCGCGATCTTCAAGCGCGCATTTAAGGCCACCAACACTGGAGAAGGATCTCCTGCCGGATCGGCATGGCAGAGGTTGCCCCCTATACTACCCCAATTGCGGTTTTCTACCGCAGCTAAATCTTGCTCCATTTCAGAGAGAATGCTGAATTTTTGCTGTATCTTCCGAGATAACTCTACAGACCTGTGAGGAGTCAGAGCGCCTATACTCAAATCCCCACTTTCATTTACCTTAATGTAGTCCAGAGATGATATGCCCTTGATATCAATCAGATACTGAGGAGCCACCAATTTCCGCCTCATCAAAAGCAATAAAGATTGCCCACCTGCCAGCACTTTACTCTCTTTCCCATATCGGGATAACAGGTTCAGAGCTTCATCAAGCGTCCCAGGATTAAAATATTCGAAGTCACTTGCCATATTTAATACCCTCCTTTTGCGTAACAATATCATCTAAAAGAATTCAAGTTAACACTCCTTAACTCAAGACACCCTGGAATTATCTGCTCCGAACAGAATACATAATCAATGTCTCGGCTTCAACAAGAAATATTAAAGTTTGCTGATTTACGGCTGCCGGCTCAAACTCATCTTCTACTAGCATGCAAGCGCACCTAGCTACATGCAACAACATGGCCTAACTTCACATTGTATGATTAAAACTCACCCGTAAACATCAAGAACGCCACACGAGCTAAAACACAACTTACAAAGAAGACCGCCGAATCGGACAGAACAACCCTTTCCTAAGGCAGGATTGTACATTACATCCAATTTTTACGCAAGATTATACGCAGCACAGTAACCTTCATGTATTGCATCAAAAATAGTACGAGGCTCTACACAATCACCAATAGCATAAATCTCACCTTTGAATGTAGAATTCAGCCTATTAAATAGATCCTTATTCGGCACCATTCCGGAAGCCAATATAACATCATCAACACTAATTCTCTTTATCATGCCTGACCTATCATGGAAAATCGCCCCACCATCAGTAATTGTCTGGAGGTGCATTCCCGTGAGAATTTCTACATCCCAGCGAGATAACCGCTCAAAATAACCAAGCCGTTCTGAGGAATTCATGCCACGTCCAACATTATCACCCCTAGTAGTAAGAATGACCTTTTTGCCCTGCTCAGCCAAAAACAGCGCAACATCTCGACCGATTAGTCCACCTCCAACCACAACTACTTTTTCACCCGTTTTGGCTCCACGCAAGATTTCCAAGCTCTCGATCATACGAGGACTGTCTATTCCAGGTATAGAGGGAATCCACGGGATAGCCCCAGTAGCCACAATGGCCGTATCAAATTTATCTTCTGTGATGCTCTGCTCTGTAGCCTCGCCATAAATAACTTCGATATCTGCTTTCTCTATCTGAAGCGACAGATAATCAACTAGCTTCCTTATATCTGTCTTGAACTCAGGTATCGCTGCCTCAATTAGTGCCCCTCCCAACTTTCTCTTCTC
>JAGYOV010000066.1 GCA_018399375.1 Dehalococcoidia bacterium | reverse complement strand
CAGCTGGTTTCAGCGGGGCTGATCTGGCCAATTTAATTAACGAGGCCGCTATATTATCAGCGCGCCGTGGTCTCAAAGAAATTACAAGCCTAGAACTCGAAGCTGCTGCCGAAAGGGTTATAGCTGGGCCAGAGAAGAAAAACCGCGCCTTTTCCACAAAGGAAAAGGAAATCATCGCCTATCATGAAAGCGGACATGCCCTGGCATCCAGAATGTTGCCCAACGCCGATCCGGTGCACAAAGTTTCCATCATTGCGCGCGGCATGATGGGAGGCTGGACGCGCTTTCTGCCCACCGAAGACAGACACCTCTGGACAAAATCTCAGTTCAACGATAGGTTGGTGGTAACTCTGGGGGGACGGGTTGCAGAAGAAATAAAGTATGGAGAAGTCAGTACCGGGGCTGAAAATGACCTGCAACAGGCAACCAAGTTGGCCCGGAAAATGGTTACGGAATATGGCATGAGTGAAAAACTAGGACCACGTACTTTCGGTCAGAAACAGGAACTCGTCTTTCTCGGCCGTGAAATCAGTGAACAGAAAGATTACAGTGATGAGACTGCTAAGGAAATAGACCTGGAAGTGCACAATATCATACAGCGCGCCTACAACACCACAAAAAGAATTCTTACCGAGAACAAAGCTACTTTAACGAAAATGGCAGAAGAGCTCATCGTTAAGGAAACTCTGGGAGAAGAGGAACTTAGCAAGCTATTTAAGGGGTTGGTTCCAAAACAGTTTTACGTTTGAGCTAATTTCCCCTTTTCACCCCACCATTGCTGACTTCAATCTAGGCACAGATACGAGGACTATTCCATCGATATCATCCCGAGCCGTTGCTCCTCCTCATCTACGACGGCGTCGTCGAGCTTGACAAATACAGGACATGGCTCAGGAATTTTCTGACCTGGCTCGAGCTTCTGCAATTTCCACCCCACTTCACTTAAATTACCCTTGAACCCGAGCAGATAATGAAGCTTCTCAGAGCTGAAGGGGAGAAAAGGATAGAGAACAATCTTTAAGGCTGAGAGCAAGGACAATACAGTATAGGTAGACATAGCTGAAGCCTGTCTATCCTCCTTGATCTTCTTCCAAGGAGCTTGTTCATCGAGATACTGGTTCGCCTCCTGCGCAAGAGACATAGCTTCCCTTATAGCCCCCTTGAAATTGCATCTATATAGCAAGTCATCAACGGTACCCATAACATTTGCTGCTTGCTGCATTAATGCCCTACTCCTGACATCAAGACAGCCTGGTACAGGTATGGCCCCACCGAAGTTGCGATAGGTAAAGCTGAGAACGCGGTGTATCAGATTCCCATACGTTGCCACGAGTTCATTGTTATTGCGTCTCAGAAACTCGCGCCAGGAAAAATCGCTGTCGCTGGTTTCAGGCATGTTAACTGACAGCATATACCGTAGAGGATCTGGATGATACCTATCCAGGTAATCCGGTAACCAAACAGCCCACCTGCGACTGGTAGAAAGCTTCTGCCCCTCAATAGTCAAGAACTCATTCCCTGGAACATTGTAAGGAAGATTCAAACTCCCGTATCCCAGCAACATCGCCGGCCATACGAGCGTATGGAAAAAGATGTTGTCCTTGCCAACAAAATAGAAGCTTTTGCTTTCTCCCGTCCAAAAAGGTTGCCATGCCGCCTCGTCTCCGTTAAGCTTTGCCCACTCCTTGCTTGCCGATAGATAACCAATAACGGCCTCAAACCACACATAAATTCTCTTATCCTCAAAACCATCTTGCGGAACGCTTATTCCCCATCCCAGGTCACGCGTTATGGCCCGATCTTTTAAACCTTCATTCAAGAACTTCCACGTAGCTCCCATCACATTCCGCCGCCAGCAACTCTGCTTACCTATCCATTCTTCGAGCTGCTTCTGAAAGGCACTGAGGCGCAAAAAGAAGTGCTCTGTACTTCGGAATTGTGGCGTCGCAGAGCAAATGTGACACCGCAGGTCTTTAAGTTCAAACGGATTCATGGGGCGACCACAAGCCTCACACTGGTCTCCGCGCGCTTTATCAAATCCACAATAAGGACAAACGCCCTCCAGATAACGATCAGGAAGGAAGCGCTGGCAATGAGGACAATACGCCTGAAGAATCGTGTCTTTATAGATATATCCCTTTTTGAGAAGGGTGAGAAATATATCATGCGTAACTTCAGTGTGGTTCACCGTACTCGTCGATGTGAACAGATCAAAGGAAATACCCAGCTTTTGCCAGCACTCCCTGAACTGCCCATCATATCTACTCGCTATTTCCTGAGGAGAAGTAGATTCTTCTTCCGCTCGAATAGTAATCGGTGCTCCATGCTGATCACTCCCCGAAACCATCAATACTTTATTTCCTTTGAGCCGATGATAACGCGCAAAAATATCAGCTGGTAAATAAGCACCTGCCACATGTCCCAGGTGTAAAGGGCCATTAGCATAAGGCCAGGCAACACCTATTAGAATGTGTTCAGCCATAAAATCTCCCTATTACTCAGAATTAACCCCCCGATCAATGCCATGGTGCCTGGACATCCTCTTGAGAGAAAAAGGTAATCGTCTCTTTCCCCTCTTCATTTTTGTACGAGGCATTTCCCTGCTTCAAGCAACAAGCGACACAAAGACGGCGTTCATTACTTTCATCCTCTCCAATTACCAGATATCGCTCACCATAACCGAGATAGCGATGACAACCATCACACTGTGTTATACCTATCGAAATACATCCGCGTCGCATATTATTCTCCTTCCTTAAAATTCAACCAAGTCTGGTAAAGTTTTTTCTTTGAAACGTTGCCCAGCAAGCAAACACTTGCAATAGCATCACGAGCGCTAATCCCTCTCCGGAAGAGCTCTCGTAAAACGCTTTCTACTTCCTCCGTTACTTGTCCTTCCGACTCAAAGCACCCTTCAATAACCAGAGTAAACTCCCCTCTCGGAAGTGAAAAGTAAGCTCTGGCACAACTCACCGTACCCCTGAACACCTCTTCATGAACTTTGGTGAGTTCACGGCAAATAGATATTCTCCTATCTCCAAGAACTTCCTCTATATCCTGTAGAGCCTTTTCAATGCGGTGTGGAGATTCAAAAGCTACAATAGTTCTCCTCTCCCTGGCAATGGAAAAAAGGAGACGTCTTCTTGCGCCATAGCTACGAGGAAGAAAACCAAGATAGATAAACTGATCTGTTGGCAACCCAGAAGCTACAAGGGCAGCGATTGGAGCTGAGGCACCAGGCACAGGTACGATAGAATTGCCCTGCTCAATAGCAGCAACAATGAATTCATAACCGGGATCGCTTATTCCCGGCATGCCAGCTTCAGAAACCAGCGCTACATCATGTTCTCCAAGAAAACTCAACAGATAATTCAGCCCGGTATGCTTGTTGCTATCTTCGCAGTAACTGGTCATAGCAGTTCTTATATTATATACATTGAGCAAACGGCGTGTAGTACGAGTATCTTCTGCAGCAATAAGATCAACTTCTCTCAAAATACGTAAAGCTCGCAACGAAATATCTTCCATGTTGCCTATTGGAGTAGCAACAATGTAAAGACTGGACACAACTGGGTAATTGTAGTTCGCAGTTGTGATTTTGTCCACATGTGCTCTCTCTATACAATGACCAACCAGTTCTCGCTGAACTTTACTCTCACAAGACGAAACGTTGAAGAATACAGATTGTTCTCTTCAGATTGTAATATAACTATAGAGAAACAGAGAAGATTATACGAAAACGAGGGGACACAGCCGTGCCCGCATGAATCGCAATAAACTCTTCAATAACATTACATCAACCTTGCTTCGCTTTTGCACCTTCTTTCATCAGTTCATGATGCAGAACTCCAATAAAGGGGAGATTGCGGTATTCCCCCTCGCGATCCAACCCATAGCCCACTATGAATTCATCCTTGATTTCAAAACCAACGTACTTCAGCGGTACATCCACAATGCGACGGACTCTTTTATCCAGGAAGGTACACACATGAAGACTAGCCGGATTACGGGCTAAGATATACTTGAGAACATAGTTTAACGTCATACCAGTATCTACAATGTCTTCTACCATCAATACATGCTGACCGGTAATAGTGCTATCAAGATCTTTGGTTATTTGTACCACCCGAGCATCACCACCATAGCGCGATATGGCCATGAAATCAGGAATAACCGGGAGAGAAAGATTGCGCATCAGATCAGACATAAAACAAACAACGCCCTTGAGAATCCCCACCAGCACTAATTTCTCACCGGCATAATCCTGAGATATGCGCTTGGCCAAAACCCTAACCCTGCGCTGAATCTGTGTGTCGCTATACAAAATGCGTTCGATGCCCTCGGCTTTAGCTTCACCAGCAAAGCTATAACCATATTTGGCCAGAAGTCGAGTATAATCATACTTATTTAGCAACTTAATATTTATCTCTGGATACAGCTCTTTTAGGCGACGCACCTTGCGATTCTTCTCAGTTATCAAGCTCTGTTTCAAAGTAGTCAATTCAACATATAGATCCATTTCGGAGAGATAAAAATCAGGAGTGAACATCTCAGCCACTCCATTATCTCCCCAGCGAAGAGGAAAAGCGCGGGGCTCATATAACCACTCGATGCGGTAGAAATCCAACAACTTAGCAAATTCTTCTTCGCTTGGATGAGCAAAGCTGGTCGGCCGCAGCGCATTAGTAGGCAACTGAGGTACATGTGACTCTAGCTTTTCCTTATCTGCCTTGTAGCTCCTCTCCATCAAGATAGATAGCTCCATCCTTTCAAACAATAGGGCACACACATCAGCAACGCTGAGAAGGAAATTCCTGTCAGATTCGGAGAACTCTCTGATTTCGCGAGTGTAAATTCGAATCTCACCAACAACTTTGTCATCTTTAGCAATGGGGATGCCAAGAATAGAAGCTATGCCCTGCTTCCTGTCCTCCTCAGGATACTGAATACCATGTTCCGCAGCGATACCGGCAATATCAGCAATATATACCGTTTTCCCATCGAGTATATCCGGAAGGCTCTTGCGAGCATCGAGCGGTCCCTTTCTGAGGAAAAGATCACTTAAGCCATAAGACCCTATGGTCACCAGGTATCTCTTCAGAGGATTGAGGAACAAAATGCGACAACCTTGACCCCGTACTGCCTTGGCAGCACTCTTAGCTATAGAATTACCAATTTTCCTCAGCCCAAAGGACGAGTTGCACACGCTGTTTATTTGCTTAAGGGCAGGATAATAATTGCCGCTCATCGCTTCTCCTGGCTTAACCCTCCGTCATATCATCTACCCCAACTATTACTTCTCTATAGTGAGAAACAAAGAAGATAAGCCAGATATCTACCCACATTTGGTAAAGCCACATTCAACACAGATACTGCAACCCTCCTGATAAATTAAGGGCCCTCCGCATTCAGGACATTGTCCCGTTCCGCTAACATTGGAAACGGAATTCGAGTGTTGAGAGTTAGAATCCTTATTCTCACGAAGAGATACAAGATCCTTAGATTCATCGCGGGGGGGATCATTAGCTTCACGTCTAACGTACTTCTCGAGAACTCCGGCGATAGCATCAGCACAGGACATCACGGCATGCCCATTTTCCCATGAAATAGAGGGACAACGAATACCTCGTAACTGCCTCACGATGGAATCCAAATCCAGACCAGACCTCAAGGCCAGCGAGATCAGCCGGCTGATAGCTTCAAGTTGTGCAGCAGCACAGCCCCCAGCTTTCCCCAGAGTAGAAAAAACCTCGCATATCCCGCCTTCATCAAAATTCACCGTCACGTAAATGTACCCGCACCCGGTGTTTACCCTCTCCGTTATGCCTCTGGTAA
>JAGYOV010000065.1 GCA_018399375.1 Dehalococcoidia bacterium | reverse complement strand
AGGATAAGCTGACTCTTAGCTCCATTTCCATAAAGCATGGCAAGCTCTGCTGTAAAGGACCTATCTCTAGAAGATCCAGGAGGACCAATTATGATATACCTACTAGAGAGGCCATAACCAGCTTCTATGTTTTTATGCATCTGGAAAGAGGGGAAAGCCAGCGCTATCTCTTCCCAATATGGAGTCCACCAACTAGCATTCTCCCAGTATGTTTGAGCATTTCCATCATAGAGCATTCCAGCTAAAACAAGCCTCTCATTCCATATAGCCACAGAAGCAGGAATAGGATGCTCTGTCCAATGAACCCCAAGAATGTTGTCTGTTGTGTTATCTCCTACCTTAGGACGATATACAAGCTGCTTATCATTAAGCATGAGAAGAGATTCATTAGCTCCAAGGCCAGTCCATAAGGAACCAGCTTCCAAGGAAAAGGAATCAAGAGGAGAATGTAACTTAGCAACGGTGTCATTAACAAGGTAAGATTTTATACCAGCTGGCCAAAAGTAAATAACATTCTTTTCTGTTTCTCCTTCTATTTCCTTATTAAAAGAAAATTCTTTTCCTTCTATTTCAAAATAGCTATCTGTTCCATCGGAATTGGTAGTAACGATATCAGGCTCTTCAACCAAAGCAGCGTCTCCACCTATCATTCCGGTAGAGCGTTGCAGCCCTCTAATGCCTTTTCTTGAACGCAGCTCAGGTGAAAGTCCATTGACTAGAGCTTCTCTTATGTAAGAACCTAGCTCTATCATGTTAAATCTCCAGTGTAAAGGGCCTCATTTGTTTCAATGTCAAGCTCTATATTAGCAATATACTCTATGTTGGAGCAATTAAGCGTTAGATCAAAGTCAACGCCAGACGTCCCTATTTGCTGATATCCATTATCCCGAATATCGCTGACCGTAAAGGAGGTATATGCTGATTCTCTCTTATCCCTAGCTTTAACAGTAAAGGAAAGAGAAGGATTAGCTTTTGGGATATAGCTAATCTTAGCTGCCCTTAGTGTCTTTATATCCCTATCTCCAATATCAAGATCAGCTATTTGCACAAGATCCGAGAGGCTAAGAGAATCAGGAGATGTCCTTTTTGAAACGCCTCCTTCTACAACAATAGAGCTTATAGGTGTAGCTATCCTACTCAATCCAGAAGTGCTGAGTAGATAAGCATAGCTATCACTGCTAATAAAAGTATTGCCTGTGTTTGGATCGAAGCAAAGAATGAAGACATCTGATAAAAGAGACTCAAAAACATTTTCATATCCTAATTTTTTCCCACCTTCTGATAGCTCATAAAGAGCCCCATTTTCACAGAGAAAAATATGCTTACCTCCAGCATCCACAACAGAGCCTCTATTAGCCAATCCAAGATCAAAGAGCTTCTGAACAAAGGGTGTAGCTCCAGCCCTCACCTTATAAATAGCCTCTGTTCCATAAGCAATAACATCAGCGCCGAGAGGTACAATCTGAAGGATCTCACCAACCTCTTTAAGCTGTACCCAGCCAAGTTCATTCCTCTCAAACAGCTTAACATAATCATCTGAAGCTCCTGTGGGGCTATCAAAAAGCAGCGTTAGGTCATCATATCCAATACAGCTATAATAGATATAAGAGCCATCAAGAGAATGTGTTATCTCCACATCAATACTGTCCAGCATATCACTAACAACATCCAGAGGCCCTGACATATAAACCTGTCCAAGATGCTCACATCCTGTCGCTATACCTGGATCAGCATACATAACATCAGTTGCATCTGGCTGACGTAAGACAGCATCAGTTCCATCAAAAAGATAGACAACGCCCTCTCCAAGGTCAGCTATTTCAAGATAATTCGTAAAGCCCCCTTCAAGCTCAACCCCTCCGCTATGCTTAATAAGCTGCTCTTCAAGAAAGGCAGGAGCAATAGCCGTACCAACGTAGCTGGGAAGCCTAGGTTCAACAAGACCAAAAGGAGATACCTCAAAACCCTGAACCTTCTCAAGATGCTTTAGATTAGCCTTGTTTGTAGGATCAGGATTAAGTCCATTAGTGAGCCATTCTCTTAGTTCTGCTCTGTTCAACGGCATAATGCTATCATTCCTGTTAAGCTGCCACCAATAACTTTCAGGGAATCCCCTCTAGCAAGACCAATATCCTCCAGCGCTGTAACCTCTTGGACCTGGCCATCAATATGTTCAAGGATAACATAGGCCTCCTTTGAGGAAAGAAGACCTTCTTTTAGCTTGATAGAGCGCGGAGCTATAAACACCTGATCTTCTGGAATACAAATAAAAGAAACAGGATCAATAACCATTTCTGGCTTTTTCTTCACTCTTTTTTGTTTAAGGCGTTCTCTATAGCTCATTATAAATACTCCAACCTATCTTCACTTTCCAATTCTATCTGATCTGCAATAAGCTGCATTGCTTCATAGCGAACGGCTTCAAGAGCCTCTCTAGTCCCCGTTCCCGCCGCTAACGATTGCATCAGGTAAAAACGTGACGCAGCCAGCATGGCCGCTACGTTTTGATCCTGAAGCCAATATGCACTTTCGCCTGTTACAAGAGGCACAGACTTAAAGCGCCCTATGACCTGAAGCGTTACATCCGCATCTGATGGAGGGGATATAAGAATCACCTTCTTCTCATGATCACCTGTTCCAGAAGCTATCACACCTTCCGAGCCATCAAAATTAGATGGAGTATCCTCATCCGTGAGCGCAATGTTCAACCCCCAATAGAGTGGAGTTCCAGCATCATCAGTCCCTTCCACATCTTTTATAAGAGTGTAAATATCGGGTTCATACTGAAGCCTCACTGTCTCATTGTCTGAATTGACCACAAATACCTCTTGGATGTGGATAACGCGCTCCAGCTCAATGCTTTTTTGATCGACAGAGAGCTCAAAAAACCTCCGTTCTTTCCTACCATGAGGTGTAACCAACCTATCGAGGAGATACTGCGCTCTATTGAGATACCGATCCACACCATTATCGGTCTCACAGGTAGGATAGTCGCTAACAAGGTCGTAGCGACCATTTTCCTCAACGAATAATTTTCTAAGCTCTTCTGTCGTCATTGCTTATGCTCCCGGATGATCCTTACCAACGCCATACAGGAGGGCGCCGGTTCTTGCTTGATGGTACTCAAAGCCAGTTTCAGTAAGGAACTCTTCCTTAATACCGTCAATCGCGGTATGGCCAGCTTTCTTTTCTCCATCATCCTTCTTCTTCATCGTTTGGTCGATATACGACTCAGCGATGTTTTCCGGCTCGAAGATGCACATCATGCCATCATCGAGGCCACTGTGTACCAGGAGAGGATGACTCTTCAGATAGATCAAACCAAAGGGCGTCTGCCACTCAGTGATCTGCATACCGAATTTGGTCTGGCCAACGGTCAGTCTAAACTCACCATAAATCTCAGCCAGCCGGTTGATTGCCAGGATCGAGCTATTGTCACAGAGAGCCATCTTTGAGGTACGTCCATACCGAAAAACCTTCTCAAGCTGAAGGTCCAGCCAGTATTTCCCTACATCAAGCCAGCTCTTATCGACGAAGTAGGTGTCGGTCTCATCGGTGAAATCCCAGACCTGATTGTTCGTGCTGGTACCATTATCACCACTATAATTCTTAATAGAGGCAAACAGACCCTCAGTCGTACGCTCAGGCTGGCCATTAACACCAGTCCATTCATCCATCACACCATACAGGAAGCCCTTCTCCATCTCAATGCTGTGAAGCTCAAGGGCATCACGCACCATCTCAGGATATGCTTCTGGACCACGCAGACGGGTCTTCCGAGCTGTTCTCGTAATATCGAGGGGTGTACGAAAGATCTGCGTGAGGCCTTCACGTCTGAATTGGTTGTAATGAACGCTGTCGGGAATCATCCCACCTTCAGGATTACTGTTCCCAACTACTCGCACGAAATCGAGGTCACCACCACTGCTGGTAGGATCATCCTCCATCATCGTCACGGTGATCGTAGAGTTGTCACCATTAGGATTAACAACAGTTACACGACCAATGAGGGCGCTGGTATAGGCATCTTTCTCACGCACCTCAACAATATGGCCAGCACGAAATTCGCGGGCCTCATTCGCTGAAGTAGTGAAAACAAGGCTATCACCTTTAGAGCCTCCACCGGTATAAGAAGAACCTCCCTTATCAACAGCCTCAGCATCAGCTTGCTGTTGCGGAAGCTCCTTTTCAAACCAGTAGTAATGAGGGTCATCGGTCTTACGACTCTTGCCATAACCCAGGATTGCAGTCAAGGGAGCATCCCCATTTGGCCAGAGCCGAAGAATAGTCTCCCGGTAATTTTTCGGTCGAATATGAGGCGTCTCGAACGAAGCCGTCGAGCGCATCCCCATACCATAAGGAAATACAGTAGCCATTATTTATTCTCCTTCTACTTATCAGGTAGAGTCTTCATTAGCCAACACAACCCAGCGACTGCCAACAGAAATGGCCACAAAAGCCTCATCTGTGGAAATAGTAGCAGCCGAATCTAGCTGAGTGCCAGTGCCATCAACTGTGCACTTACCACTTCCAGACACCGTTACAGCAACAGCCGCAATCTTTCCAAAGCACTCTTTAGGATCGGGCAGGGTAATGGCATTAGTTCCACTGGTTTCAGCCTCAGCGGCAGTCACAATCAGTTTATCAGGAGACATAGTGTAGGTGCCACCAATGGCATCCGATTCAATATGCTCCACTCCAGTCCGACCAGCATAGATCTCATCGCCAATGCGGAGATAGCTGCTTCTGTCAGAATTTTCTTCGTAAGTGCTCGTCACACTCGTTAAATCTCCAGCCATTTTATAGGCCTCCTATTTTGTAAAACCGCGGATTATAGATTCTATAAACCCCGGTTTGCTAGACAATGGGGGTAACCTCCATGATCGCATCAATGTCTCGTTCGACCTCAGAGCGTTTAGGTGATTCTTTCCTCGTTCCAGTAGGACGTGGAGCGTTGGCCCGACGCTTAGGCTTTCTTTCCTGTCCAGGCTTCATCTTCAAATCCTTTCTGATAACTTTTGGCAGAACCTCAAACAACTTATCCGAACTCATGTCAGGATATTTCTTAGCCAGTTTCTGCGCTACACCGGCTACGTAGCTCCGATCAAGCTGAGCAATGTCAGCGTTGTCACGGAAGAACAATTCTGCACGGACAATCTCACGAGATGTCTCTGGTGAATGTTTTCTAATCAGTTCAGGAGCATCCTTAAGATACAGTTCCCTGACATACGCCACGGCTTCCTTGAAGATGTTATTAGACAGCTTGTTCAAGCCCTCCTTACCTTCATACACCTCATCCACATCAATTTCCTTGAGGAAATCTTTCTCGGGAATCGTAAGAGGCTTTTCTTTTTCTTCTGCCTGTTTCCCTTGAAGGAGTTCCTTCATTTCCTGAACTTGCTGCTTAAGGTGCGCGATCTCGGAGCTTTCTTCAGCTGCCTTTCCTTCCGGTGGATCTTCGTCGAGGCTGTAAGCCTCTTCACTTTCTTCTTCATGTTCATCAGAGTCATCCTCCTCTTCGGGGTCCTCCTCCACCTCTTCATATTCACTTCCACCTTGAGGTTCTTCCTGACGCCGTGCGGGTCCAGGTTCCTCCTCTTCACCACCACCATCAGAAGCTCCTACGAAGCCCCCTACCAAGGATTCTATATCTTCAAGAGCTGACTCATCAACGTGTTCCTCATAGTCAGGCTCTTTAGTGAGCACCTTTGCTTTTTCCTCTTTATCCTTGCCCATTTGTGTTTTCTCCTGCAGGCGCTGTAGCCTGCTGTGCTTGAGCCATCTGCTGCATCTGCCCAGCAGTAGCTACATCAACCTCGATTTCATATTGATCTATATTCT
>JAGYOV010000064.1 GCA_018399375.1 Dehalococcoidia bacterium | reverse complement strand
AACGACTGCCTGCCATATGGGCGGGAGTTCTCTCCTGTTTATCCTGTAGAGAAGTCCTCCCGCCAGGCCTGCGATCGTAGTGGACAGGGCGCAGGGCAGGGCGACAAATCCTCCCAGGAAGTAGCGATGCACGCCTCCTATTAAACCTGCTGCTAGGCCAATGACTGGCCCCCCAATCAGTCCGGCTACTACGGGGCCGAGGTCTCGAATGTTGGCGATGGCTCCTGAAGGAAGCTGTATTCCTCCATAGGTGCCGAAGATGGATAGCGCTCCGAAGAGCAGGATAATGATCAGGCTATTCCTCAGCGTGAATTGCTTTTCCAGTACGGCGGAGAAGAGTCTGGTGCGGCTAAATACATAGGCAAAAACGACGATAATGCAGGCTGTCTTGACCAGGTCTATTAATATATCGCCTATTGATATGTTCATAACCACCCTTCGTGGTTAGCTAGCTTGCGTTTTAGGGCAAAAAGCTGTCCACCGCTATATCTTCGCTATCGAAGATGGAAAAGAGCTGCGTGAATCCAGCGATGTCGAAAACCTCTCTTATGGGTGGTCGCATGCAGACTAGCTTTATGTCGCCGTTCTGCTTTCTTACTTTTTTGAGCGCTGCCAGGAATACTCTTAGTCCGGAGCTGCTTATGTACTCCAGTTTCTCCATGTTGACTGTCAGACAGACCTGAGAGCTATCTATTATCGCATTCAGCCTGGCTTCTACGTCATTGGAAGAATAAGCATCAAGCCTGCCACTAAGGGAAATTACGTTTACGCTTCCCTTTTGCCTTTCTGAAATGTCCATGCATCCTCCTCTTGAGATCCTCTTGTTGGCTACCTATTTTATAGTTACCCTTTGTCTTGCCGCAACTCTCATCTAGGATTTGTAGTCTGGAATTAAATAGGTCAGCAAACGGGTGATGTAGCCGGGATGATGAAAATATGGCTGTTATTTATTCTGGAACTAAGGCTGGCCTGCATGCTGTTGATGACTTTCTGTATCTCCGACATCTTTCGCTCTCCATCGAATTCCAGAAATATTTCGATGTGTACGTTGCCTCCTGATCTCCTGGAACGGATTCCATGCAGGGCTTCGTAATCGGAGAAATAAGCTGCCAACTCTCTCAATATGATGAGTTGCAGAGATTCTTCCAGGGTGCGGTCGAGCAGGTCATAAACGGACGATGAGATGATGCTGTATATCGTGAATATCAGGAAGCCCGATAGAATAATGGAGCCAATGGGATCTATGTAGGCTGCCCAGGTATGGTCTCTGAAAGCAAGGCTTATACCCAGAGAGGCCAACACGAGCAGGGTGGATATAGTTTTTATCCTGTAAAGGCGCCAGAGGGACTCCATCATCGGGGATGTTTCTCGTTGTGCCAGGTGATGATCGTGTTTCCACAACCATGCGCTGGAGAGCACAGCGATGCTGGAAAAGATTATGCCGAGCTGGGTTCCCATCTCTCCCAGCTCTTCCGGATGAGCGAAGCGCTCTATTATGTGGTAAAAAATGAAGACTTGGGCGATGATCATGGCTGTTGCTACGATGAAGCTGGAAAGGTTTTCCAGTTTGCCATAACCATAGTTGTAATTGGAGCTATCGCCTCTATCCATTTTTCGTATGCTCATCCAGGCGAAGAAAGTTGCCAGGACGAGGCCGGCGTTTTTCAGCACGTCTGCCATCAGCGTCGTCGAGTGAGAAAGGACTATCGTTATTGTGCCGGGTATGAGACCGAATGCTCCGAGCGCAAGGCCGATGAAAATTGATTGCTCTTTTGCCCTGTGCTCAGGAGTCGTGCAGGCAAAGAGCCTATCCATGACTTTTTCTGCCGTAACGCGATATAAAGTTCTAATGCTGACCTCCTGGGAGCAATTCCTTTGCTCTCTGCCTGGAATTTGTGCGATGAGCAATTTCTCCTGTAGTTCTCTTCATGCCGCTTTCGCCGGTATCTTTTCCCTTAGCTTCTTCGGGGGTCGAAAAAAAAGTTATCGCTCGTAGATTATTTCTTATACGTTGAACTTACAGTACATATAGGTGTGGGGAGTGGTTTCTGCTCTGCTAACTCCGAAAGCGTTCTCCCTCTTATATTCCATAAGGCAGTTTCTCAGTCAGTTGTCTTTTGGCTGGTCTTGTGAATTCTTGTTTCTGTATTTTTCCTTTACTATGCGCACGAAGCTCTTGACCCACTCTTTATCATCGTCAGAGAGGCCCTTCCAGTCATCGCGGAAGAATAATCGCAATTCATGGTCGTCGATAAGCTCCTCATCAAAGGGAGAGACATTGCTCAGATAGCCAGCCTCTTGAAAGATTTGTAGCTCGGATATGCCCAGCACCCGCGCGAGCTCTCGTAGCGTTACCTTTCCAGGTAGCGTTCGCCCTATCTCTATATGCGCGATGAAGCCATCGCTTACGCCTATCTTTCTGGCTAGTTGTCGTTGCGTCATAGGAGGCTTGATCTCAGCCCTCCATGCCTTGATTTTGCGACCGAAATCGACATAGCGAAAACTACTCATTGTACTTATATCCTGGGGGAGTTTGGCATATCTGGCTCCAATTTGCTTATTTTAAGTATGATATTATCATACTTAAAATATATCACGTCAAGTGACGGCAACGGGAGTCGATTTGTTAGGGCAACGAGAGTCATATATCCTTTTTCATGTGGAGGAGATAATGGTGATATAATACAACTTCAGAAATGGGGCTGATAGCGGCAGGCAGCGGAAAGTGGCAGCTGTTTGCTTCGAGGTGAGTGTTTGTCGGCCCTGCGTTTAAATGCTATTTTCAGGTGGCAAACGAAATGTGTGCTGACATATTGCCCGGGAGCAATTCTTCCTGTAGCTCCTGTCTTTCCTTTGGTTCTCCTGTTATTGTTCTCTAGTGGTGAAGTTTTGTGATATCGCCTTGTTTGGAGTAGAGTGCTGTCCTGATGATGAGAAAAGCTGGTTAATGAAGGAAGGTGATTTTTAATGCCGAAGCGCGATGATATTAAAAGAGTATTGATTATTGGATCAGGACCAATTGTGATCGGTCAGGCTTGTGAGTTCGATTACTCCGGTACTCAGGCATGCAAGGCTCTACGCGAGCTGGGATATGAGATAATTCTGGTAAATTCTAATCCGGCAACCATCATGACAGATCCAGAAATGGCTGATGTGACTTACATTGAGCCGCTTAACCTCGATACATTGACTATGATAATTGAGAAAGAGCGCCCCGATGCACTGCTGCCCAATCTGGGTGGGCAATCGGGGTTGAACCTTAGCGCTGGATTGGCGAAGGCCGGTGTTCTGGAGAAGTATGGCGTCAAGATAATAGGAGTCGAGCTTGATGCTATTACAAGAGGTGAAGACCGCATTGCGTTTAAAGAGACGATGAAGAAGTTGGGAATAGAGATTCCTCATAGCGAGGCAGTTTACAACGTTGAGGAGGCGGAGAAGGTAGCGGCAAAGCTGGGTTATCCCGTGGTTGTCCGCCCCGCCTATACCATGGGCGGTACTGGGGGAGGTCTCGTTTACAATGTAGAAGACTTGCGCGTTATTGTCAGCCGCGGAATAGCAGCGAGCCTGATCAATCAGGTGCTTATAGAGGAATCGGTGTTGGGATGGGAAGAGTTGGAGCTGGAGGTAGTGAGAGATATCAAGGGGCAGATGATCACCGTGTGCTTTATCGAAAACGTTGATGCTATGGGCATTCACACGGGGGATTCGTTCTGTACTGCACCCATGCTTACGATTGAAACTGATTTGCAGAAACAGCTTCAGGAATATTCCTATCGCATAGTTGAGGAAATACGGGTTGTAGGTGGCACCAACATTCAGTTTGCCCATGATCCTGTAAGCGGCCGCGTTGTAGTGATAGAAATCAATCCTCGAACTTCGCGATCCTCGGCACTGGCATCCAAGGCAACAGGTTTTCCTATCGCACAGGTATCAGCCAAGCTGGCCGTGGGATTCACGCTGGATGAAATTACCTACTGGAAGGCGGGCACTCTGGATAAATATAGCCCTTCTGGCGATTATGTCGTGGTTAAATTTCCTCGCTGGGCTTTTGAAAAGTTTCGAGACGCTGATGACAAGCTGGGTACGCAGATGCGCGCTGTGGGCGAGGTAATGAGCATCGGTAAGACATACAAGGAAGCACTGCAAAAAGCAATTCGGTCTCTGGAGAATGGACGCTATGGGCTGGGTTTCGCCAGTGACTTTCATCGTAAGTCTCTGGAGGAGCTCATGGATTTGCTCAAGGAGCCTTCCAGCGAAAGGCAGTTTATTATCTATGAAGCTCTACGCAAAGGTGCCGAAGTACAGGAGCTTTATCGCAGGACATATGTTAAGCCATGGTTTCTTCAGCAAATGAAGGAGCTGGTAGAGCTGGAAGAAGAAATACTTGGCTACGCTGGCAACATGCTTCCCGATGATTTGCTGATGCGCGCGAAAAAAGATGGCTTTTCTGATTGCTATCTCTCGGAGCTGCTTGGTGTGGCTGAGAAAGATATTCGTGAGAGGCGCACCTCTATTGGTGTGGTGGAAGGATGGGAAGCTGTTCGAGTCAGTGGAGTAGATAATGCGGCGTATTATTTCTCGACCTACAATGCACCCGATAGCAGCGAGAGCGACAGCGGGCGGAAGGTAATGGTATTGGGTGGTGGTCCCAACCGCATTGGCCAGGGCATAGAATTTGATTACTGTTGTGTTCACGCTGCGTTTGCTCTGCGCGATGCCGGTTACAGTACCATCATGGTCAATTGTAACCCGGAGACCGTCTCTACGGACTATGATACCTCGGATAAGCTTTACTTTGAACCTTTGACGGTTGAAGATGTGCTCAGCATTTATCAAAAGGAGCAACCGGAAGGCGTGATCGTTCAGTTTGGTGGACAGACGCCGCTGAATATTGCTAGAGAGCTGTCTGAAGCAGGCGTTCGGATACTGGGCACATCTCCCGCAGCTATAGACCTCGCTGAGGATAGGGACCGCTTCCGTGCCAGTATGGAGAAAATGGGTATTCCCATGCCGGAAGCTGGCATGGCGAGTAGTCTCGCGGAGGCCAGAGAAGTCGCCCGCAGGATAGGGTATCCCTTGATAGTGCGGCCATCATATGTTCTTGGTGGTCGTGGTATGGAGGTGGTTTACGACGATGATATGCTCAGATCATATTTTGAGGCGACGGTGCGCGTAGAATCCAAAAGACCCATTCTAATTGACAAGTTCCTGGAGAACGCTACTGAAACAGAAGCCGATGCCATTGCGGATGGAGAAAGGGCCTTTGTCCCTGCGGTTATGGAGCACATCGAGCTTGCCGGTGTGCACTCCGGAGATTCGGCCTGCGTTATTCCACCCGTTAGCCTGCCCCCGGAGCATATCGCTACCATCTATAAGTATACCGAGAAAATGGGATGCGAGCTGGGCGTCGTTGGTTTGATGAATATCCAGTATGCCATTGCTAACGATGTCGTTTATGTACTGGAGGCTAACCCACGAGCCTCACGCACCGTACCGCTGGTTTCCAAGGTATGCAACGTCTCAATGGTGCGAATTGCTACCCGTCTCATTCTGGGCAATAAGCTCTCTGATCTGAATCTTAAGGCACAAAATATTCCTCACTTTGGCGTCAAGGAAGCGGTTTTCCCCTTCCCCATGTTTCCCGAGGTGGACCCTGTGCTGGGTCCGGAAATGCGCTCTACGGGAGAGGTATTGGGATTGGGAGATTCCTTCGGTCATGCCTATCTGAAGGCGGAGGAAGCTGCCCAGCAGAAGCTCCCTGAGAGAGGCACCGTTCTGGTAACGGTGTCGGGGAAAGATGATCCACTTCTGATGCAGATAGCAAGGCAGTTTATCGAACTCGGGTTTAAGCTTAAGGCGACGCAGGGGACGCATGATACTCTTGAGGCGCAGGGAATAAATTCTGATGTAATTCTGAAGATATATGAGGGCAGGCCTAAT
>JAGYOV010000063.1 GCA_018399375.1 Dehalococcoidia bacterium | reverse complement strand
CCTAGAGTACCGTCATATATTCTTCCTCTAGAAAAGAGGTTTACGACCCAAGGGCCTTCTTCCCTCACGCGGTGTCGCTGGGTCAGGCTTTCGCCCATTGCCCAAAATTCCTTGCTGCTGCCTCCCGTAGGAGTTGGGGCCGTGTCTCAGTCCCCATCTGGCTGATCATCCTCTCAGACCAGCTAACGATCATAGCCTTGGTAGGCCATTACCCCACCAACTAGCTAATCGCCCACAAGCCCATCTCAAAGCGCTTTGCAGCTTTGATGACCGAGCATGTGCTCAGCCACCACATGGGGTATTAGCCCATCTTTCGATAGATTATCCCCCTCTTCGAGGTAGGTTACTTATGTGTTACTCAGCCGTCTGCCACTAAACTACGCTCCGAAGAGCATAGCTCCGTCCGACTTGCATGCATAAGGCGCACCGCCAACGTTCATTCTGAGCCAGGATCAAACTCTCCACACTAAAAACCTTCCTTCCACTATTCAGTTGTTAAGGTTCTGCGAAAAGAACAGTATGTATTGTAGGTCGCTTTCGACCTTTTGTCAAATTTATAAAATTACTCACAAGAAGATCTTTTGACTACCAAGACAATAGATAGTATCATATCATAGACATGATGCCATACAACGACAATTCACTGCTGAAGAGACATGATAGCGAGATAGCTCATATCCTTGAGCAAGAAGTTGAACGACAACAGAACACGATAACTCTTATAGCTTCGGAAAATCACGTACATCCCTCCGTTATTGAAGCACAAAGCAGCCTGATGACTGACAAGTATGCTGAGGGATATCCAGGGCGTCGCTACTATGGTGGATGCACCAATGTGGATAGAGTAGAATCTCTAGCCATAGAACGAGCGAAAGAGCTCTTTAAGGCAGAGCACGCTAACGTACAACCTCATAGTGGGAGCCAGGCCAATATGGCGACTTATTCGGCGCTGCTGGAATTTGGCGATACGGTCATGGGTTTAAGCCTCAGCCATGGAGGGCACCTCACTCACGGCTCCAAGGTCAATTTTTCCGGCAAGTGGTACAACTTCGTACCCTATGGAGTTAATGCCAAGACCGAGATGCTCGACTATGACGAGATCGAAGAGATGGCCATAAAAAATAAGCCCAAGCTGATAGTAACGGGAGCCAGTGCTTATCCGCGCACCATCGATTTTGAACGCTTCCGTCAGATCGCAGGTAAAGTGAATGCAAAGTTGGTCGCCGATATCGCCCACATTTCTGGATTGGTGGCCACAGGGCTTCATCCATCTCCTGTTCCCTATGTTGACGTGGTTACTTCCACCAGCCAAAAAACTCTGCGCGGTCCACGAGGAGGCTTCATTCTGTGCAAGAGCGAACTGGCCTCAGCTATAGATGCGGCCGTTTTCCCTAGAATGCAGGGAGGTCCTGCAATGCACGTCATTGCTGCAAAAGCCGTATGTTTTTTCAATGCGCTGCAACCAGAGTTTATAGATTATCAACGTTCCGTGCTGAACAACGCACAGACGCTCGCTCGCGAACTACAGAAACACGGAATGCGCATCGTCTCAGGTGGTACCGATAACCACATAGTCCTCGTTGATATTTCACCTCTGGGAATAAGTGGCAGGGAAGCCGAAGAAGCGCTGGAAGCATCGGGGATTTTAGTTAATAGAAATACTATTCCCTTCGACCCCAAGCCACCACGAGTTGCCAGCGGTATCCGATTAGGCACTCCTGCGATAACAACCAGAGGCTTCGGCACAGATGAAGTAATTGAAGTGGCACACTTCATTTCGCAGGTTCTTTCCGACCCCAAGGACGAGAAAATGAGAGAACGGATACGCCATGAAGTGAAAGAGAAGTGCCAACACTTCCCCATACCTGCTCTTAAGTAACTCACGCCGTAACATAAATATCTTACAGCGTTCCGCGATTTAATTCCTGGAAGAAGTGTTGTTCCACAGGAGAACTACTCGGACAGCTTCTCGAAAAACAATTTCTGCCCTCTTAAGGAGAAGAATTAATTTCATGTTATAATCAGTTCAGGTTAATATGAGAAAGGAAAAGCGATGGATGGTTTGAAAGTATTTAGCGGCAATGCACATCCCAATCTAGCACGCTCCATTTGTGACTATCTCGGCATACCTTTAGGCTTGGCCGAGGTCTTTGAATTCAGCAACGAGAATATATTCGTACGCATTGCTGAGAACGTCCGCCAGCGAGACATCTTCGTCATCCAACCAATTTGTTCTCCGGTCAATAAGAGCCTAGTCGAGCTACTGATAATGCTGGACGCTTTTAAAAGGGCCTCAGCGGGTAGAATCACGGCAGTTGTTCCCTATTATGGTTATGGCCGCACCGATAAGAAAGACCAGCCTAGAGTGCCCATTACTGCTCGACTGGTGGCTGACCTGCTCACCACTGCCGGCGCTAACCGATTGCTAACTGTGGATCTGCACGCCGCCCAGATCCAGGGGTTCTTCAATATACCCGTTGATGAACTCACTGCTGTATCTATCCTATCACAATATTTCAGAGAAAAAGGCCTGGATAACCTAGCAGTGGTTGCTACGGATATTGGCATCTCCAAGAGAGCGCGAGACGTAGCTACCAATCTCAATGCACCTCTATCCATAATTGAGAAGAGACGTTTAGGGAACAACGATATTACTGAAACCATGAATATTATCGGAGAAGTAGAAGGAATGCGAGCCTTAATCGTGGATGATGAGATCGATACCGCAGGTTCTCTCACCAGCGTGGTCAACACTCTCATCGAAAACGGAGCCACCGAGGTTTATTCCTGCTGCACACATCCCGTATTTTCTGGGCCTGCCATAGAACGAATAAAGGTAAGCCCAGTAAAAGAGATAGTTGTCACAGACACCATTCCCCTTAAAGAAAAAGTAGATAAAGTGGTTGTTTTATCTATGGCCTCGCTGATAGGAGAAGCTATCCATCGCATCCACACGGGCCTCTCCATAGGAGCTATGTTCGAATAGAGCCTCCTACATAAGAGAAGTAAGGATGTTCAAGTGGCTTAGCAAACTGGTTGATTCAAACGAAAAAGAGCTGAAGCGCCTGCAACCCGTAGTTGACAGGATAAACTCCCTAGAAGCTGACTTTCAGAGACTCACCGATGCTCAGTTGCGCGACAAGACTAGCGAGTTCAAGGAAAAGCTAGTGAGAAGAGAAGAAAATCTACTGGATGAAATTCTTCCTGAAGCCTATGCCGCAGTAAGGGAAGCGGCTAGGCGGACTATAAAGCAGAGACATTTCGATGTCCAGCTAATGGGGGGAATCATTCTCCACCAGGGTAAGATAGCCGAAATGGCCACTGGCGAGGGTAAGACCCTGACAGCCACTTTGCCCCTTTACCTCAATTCTCTTACAGGCAAAGGTTGTCACTTGGTTACCGTCAATGATTATTTGGCCAAGCGCGATTGCCAATGGATGGGAGCCATTTACAGTGCTCTGGGGGCAAGCGTCGCTTGCATCAACGCTCAGCAATCTCCGGATGAACCTGCACCTTCCTACATTTACGATACAGATCATGACACCGAAGAAGCTAAGTGGAATCACCTCCGCCCCATCTCCCGCCGCCAGGCCTATGAGGCAGATATTACCTATGGCACCAACAACGAATTTGGATTCGATTACCTTCGAGATAACCTAGTACTGGATTTATCTCAGTGCGTCCAGCGAACGTTAAATTATGCCATAGTAGATGAGGTCGACAACATCCTTATCGATGAAGCACGGACGCCCTTAATTATCAGTGGGCCAGCAGAAGAGGCAGCAAGCAAATACAGGACTTTCGCCAGCCTTGTTCCACATTTAACAAAAGATGAAGACTACAATATTGACGAGAGAACTCGTACCGTTGCGCTCAGTGACAAGGGCATCACCAGAGCAGAGAACATGTTGAAACGCGAAGGCCTGCTCAAAGAACCCAGCCTCTATGATCCATCCAACTACCTCCTTACTCAGCACCTTGAAAGCGCACTAAAAGCTCACGCCTTATTCAGAAGAGATCGCGATTACGTTATTAATAATGGTCAGGTGGTCATCGTTGACGATTTCACGGGTAGATTGATGTTCGGTCGCAGGTATTCTGAAGGACTGCATCAGGCCATCGAGGCTAAAGAGGGTGTAAAAATACAGCGAGAAAGCGTTACCGTCGCTTCTATAACTTTTCAAAACTATTTTCGTCTTTATCAGAAATTGGCTGGCATGACGGGCACTGCTGCTACTGAAGCAGAAGAACTTCACAAAATCTATAACCTAGAAGTAGTAATCATTCCTACGAACATGCCGATGATTCGAGTAGATCACACAGACCGAGTTTATCGGGATGAGGAGGCTAAATTCAGAGCTGTGGTTGAAGAAATTGCCCAATTAAACGATCAAGGAAGGCCCATACTTGTAGGGACAACCTCCATTGAGAAATCAGAGGTATTGTCAGATTTACTAACCAAGAAAGGCATAGCACATCAGGTACTGAACGCCAAGAACCACGAGAAGGAAGCAGGGATAATTGCACAGGCTGGTGCTCCCGGGAAGGTAACTGTAGCAACTCACATGGCTGGGCGAGGCGTAGACATCATACTCGGGGGTAATCCCAATGCTATGGAATCGAATAAATGGATTGAGGAACACAACAAAGTTGTTCAAGCTGGCGGTCTTCACGTTATCGGCACCGAGCATCATGAAGCCAGGCGCATTGATAACCAGCTTCGCGGGAGAGCGGGCCGTCAGGGAGATCCAGGTAGCTCTCGCTTCTATGCTTCCCTGGAGGATGAAATCGTACGCCGCTTTGGTGGTGAGCGCATCAAGGGAATGATGCAATGGGCTACGGATGAACACACTCCCATTGAGAACCCATTGGTTACCAAGGCTATAAGAAATGCTCAAATACAAACGGAAGGCTATCATTTCGATATCCGCAAGCATCTCGTAGAATACGATGATGTAGCCAATAACCATCGCAAGCTAATTTATGCAGAGAGAAAGAAAATCCTCGATGGAATTGATCTCAAGTCAAACATAAGATCCATGATCCATGAAGAAATACACAACCTGGGGAACATTCACTTCAACTCCGAACTGAACGAACTTGACGCAAGAGGGTTGATTGCGGATATCTCCAGAATATTCCCCCTGCCGCAGGGATTCAAGAGCGATGAGTTGGCACAACTCAATCATGAACAAATCGAAGAAAAGTTGGACAGATATGCCATTGAAGAATACGATCACCGAGAGCAAGAACTGGGCACAGAAAACATGCGCATTGCTGAGAGACTCGTTATGCTCCGTACTATGGACAGGTTGTGGATGGAACATCTCACAGCCATGGAAAACATGCGTCAGGGAATAGGCTTGCGCGCAGCGGGCCAACAGAATCCCCTGGTAGTTTTCAAAAAAGAGGGACATGCCCTTTTTGAAGCACTCCTGGCCAGTATTCAATACGATATCGTTCATAGCATCTACCATGTTAATATTGCCACGGCGCCTGCTCATAAAAAAAAACCTGCCGTAGTAATGGGCAGGAAAGTGGGGCGCAATGACCCCTGTCCCTGCGGATCGGGCAAGAAATATAAGCATTGTTGTGGAAGAAATTTATAGAGAAATCCTCATGAGTGTATAGAGACCTAACATCCGTAATATGTGAGTAACTCCTCATGGTAAGTTCAAGAGGCAAACATGGTATTTACTCGTACTGGGGATGCAGAAGCAATCCGGCACTTAAAAGAGGCTATTGCGAATGGCAAGCACTGGTACATAGCTTTGCTGGAAGCCATCAGGTTATGGGAAAGCTCTGAAGAAGATTTCAATGGCAGACATTATCTCTATCTTATCGAGAGAGAGGCCTTTGATTGGCTGGCACTGGCAGAGCGACTGTGCGAAGAGATCAATGAATTCATCCCCGAAAGTGAGCGCATCGCCCTTCTCTTCTCTGACCGGCCACCAATTGAGTTGAGCAGAGAAAGTTTTCGCGATCTGATCGGTAACTCCAAGTATA
>JAGYOV010000062.1 GCA_018399375.1 Dehalococcoidia bacterium | reverse complement strand
TGTCTGGAGCAATAGCTTCTCCCAGCATAGCCGCAGCTCCCGGGGTAGAACCACTTAGAGCGCCTATCAAGACGCCTCCAGCCACAGCCAACAGGCTAAGCCTGGCGCGCACTCCTCCCAGAAATTGGTCTACCGTATCGATCATGCGCGTTGCAACACCCGAATGTGCCAGAATTTCTCCCATAAAAACGAACAGCGGCAATGGCAATAGGCTGAACGTAGTTACGGATCGGTACATACTGGTAATGAGATTCTGAAGTCCGATCTCACCTCCCCACAGGAATATCGCACCACCCAGATTGACAAGAAGAAAAGAGAAAGCCACCGGGATGCCCAGAGCCATCAAACCCAGCACTGCTCCAAAGACAATTACCAGTATTAACCACCATTCCATATAGCCAGGTTATCTCCCTTCATCTGAAGCAAACACATCCACATCGTCAGCTCTTTTCCTCCACTGTGCTCCGTACTGTCCAGCCTTCAACAGGAACTGGAGAAACAACAATGCAAAACCAACAGGAATAATAAGATATGGCACATACTTGGGAACCATCAAAATCGTAGGCATAAGCTCCCCTGAAACGAAAAACCTGTGAACAACTGCAGCACCGTACCAGGTTACAGCAAGACAGGCAAGAGCACATACAATAGAAGTAAACATGTTCAAGATACTCTGCTTACGAGAAGAAAAGTGCGCGAGAAGAATATCAATCCTTACATGTCTATCGTTCTTCAAAACCCACGCTGCACACAATAGAGTAAACCAGAGAAGACCATATTCAACAACCTCGAGCGTCCAAGGGACACCATGGCCAAACACTATTTTCCGGCTCAGTATATCCCAGCATACCATGCCCACCATGAAGGCAATCACAATTCCCCCCATGTAAGCCATGATACCCGTAACATATTCAATCGCTCTCGATAATTGCCATACAAGTTTCATAACTAACTCACAATACACAGGGGAGATTGAGGGGAACATGGAATTAATCCATATATCCCCTCACAACCCCATACTACTATTTATCTGTAGTGGATCCAGTATTCATCTGCATACGTGTCAATGAATCCAGGAAATTCCGCTTCCACGCTCTCCCATCCAGCAGTGTAGGCAGTCTTCAGAAAATCATTGACATCATCCTGGGACCATTCCAAAGGCACAATTCCGGCATCTATTATTGCCTGATCTTCTTGGGGGATATTATTATTGAAAGCGGCTTGCCACGCCTCCACTACTTCCGTTTCCGTGAAGTTTATTATTCTTTCCTGCAGATCGGGTGAGAGGCGATTCCAGCTATCCATATTTAGCAAGACGCTCGTTGACGTGCGGTAGAATCCATGTGGAACATAGTAGTTGAGAATTTCCTCATAGTGATAGTCTGAAACAATGCCTTCGCTAATATCCACGAATCCATCAATCACTCCTCTGTCGAGCGCTGTATATATATCCGCTGGAGTCATCAAGACCGGTTCAGCTCCCAAAGCAGTTATAAAGGGACTTATCGCCGGAAACACGCGTATCCTGGCGCCTGCTAATTCATCTGGTGTGGACGCATTAACATTGGTAAAAAGGTAAAAGTACGTACGGCCTTCTCCTTCACTCGGCAAATAAGCATCAGCCCAATAGAACATCCCTTTAGTTTCATGAATCGCTCGCTGATCATCCAGATAGCCAACTTCTACCAACTCATCCCAACTGCAATCAGTATAATCCGCAATTTCAGCTTGAGGCAGCACCCCCCGATAATAGGAGGGGGGAACAAGGCAGCCATCTATCAATCCCTGCGCCGTTGCTCCTTGAAGCTCAAGCGGAGGAACTACTTCTGGACCACCAATCCAATCATAGAATACTTCTCCTTCAAACTCCGCATTGACCATATCCAAGATGATCATAGCCCGCTGAACAGTAGCCTCATCCGAAGTTGCATAGCTCACGAGGTCAAATGTTACAGGCTCACTGGGCGTAGATGTAGGACTGGGACTCGGGCTCGGACTCGGACTCGGACTCGGCGATGTAGATGTGCAACCAGCAACTACCAGAATAGACAGCACCAGCACCGTCACCAAAACTAACACATGCTTTTTCATTAATACCTCCTTAACTTCACCTCTGAATGTTAATGGGAAAAACGGGGATCACAACAACCCTGCTTCAACTCATTCCATAGGCATACCTCCTCCTCCCTACTAAATTCACCCCTAAAGGGTTTTCCCCAACGCCTGGATGCCAGCCAGAACCTTTTCCTTGGAGAGCGGCAGATCCTTTATGCGAACACCTGTAGCTCTATACACCGCATTGGCCACAGCCGGGGCCGTTGTCACCAAAGGGACCTCTCCTGTTCCCTTGGCTCCAAAAGGCCCTTCAGGATCTGCCACTTCAACTATTATGGCTTTACTGTCTTCATATTTGGGCATATCAAGTGACGTTGGAATGTGGTAATCAGTCAGGCTCGCATTAACTACCGCACCCTGATTCATCACCACTTCTTCATAAATGCTCGTTCCTATACCCATACCTATACCACCTTCTATTTGCCCTTCAACTATCTTGGGGTTCACGGCCTTGCCCACATCGCAAGCCATCACGTGTCTTAATACCTTCACCTCGCCCGTCTCCACATTAACCGCCACCTCAACTCCACTGGCCGCATGAGAATAACCAAATACAGCTCTCTCACTCTGGCCCGTCTCCGGATCTTCAGGCACAGCCGGCGCTGAGTAATAACCTTCTCCCACAATCTCTACTCTACCTAAAGGCAATCCAAAAGGCGTGAATAACTCAGCAATCTTCACTGATTTCTCCGGCGTTCTCTTCACAAAAACCTTTCCTGCACCTATCCCCATCTCAGAGGGTTCAACTCCCAATTTCGGAGCTGCTATTCTGAACAGCTGCTGTTGCGCATCCTGACAAGCGGCGATCAACGCATTACCAACATGTACCATCGACCGACTGGCCACCGTACCAAAATCGTATGGGCAAAATGATGTATCTCCACATGTTACCCGAACCTGTTCTACGGGAACGTTAAATTGCTCAGCGGCTATTTGGCCTACAGTAGTGCTGATACCCTGCCCCAGGCGAGCTGCGCTGTGCCGCACTTCTACCACTCCATCCTGCCACACTTTCACCGTCACTGCTGAAGGATGTCCACTGGAGACAGATTTATTACCAATGGCAATGCCACGAGCTATCTTCCAGGGACCATCTGCCTCTTTCTCTTTTTTACCCCACGATATCCAATCCGCTGCTCTATCAAGACATTCCTTCACTCCCATGCTGCGCGTAATCATGCCAGAAACGTCTCTGTCGCCATCCTTCAAGATATTTATTTCCCTTATCTCCACAGGATCCATCCCCAGCTTGTCTGCAAGGGCATCCATCTGCTGTTCTATTGGCCACTGGACCTCAGGGCACCCGAAGCCTCTCAAGGCACCGGTTAAGGGAGAATTAGTATATATCCCATAAGAATCCAGCTTGAAGTTCGGAATTCGGTAAGTCCCCACAGCTCCATAAACAGCTCTCCTGACAAGCAAGGGACCAAAATCAGAGTAAGCTCCCAAATCCAGCAGCACTCTCATCTCCCTGGCTACCAGAGTCCCATCCTTCTTAATGCCATCCTTTATATCCATAACATATGGCACGCGATGTCCACCAAAGATGAACATATCCTCGCGCGTATAGCTTACCCTCACCGGCCTACCACTCTTCAAACAAAGCAAAGTAGCAACGGCCTCGGCTCTCATGCCCCCCTTGCCTCCAAACCCTCCACCTATAAATGGCGATAGCATCCGCACCTTCGAAGGAGATAAACTAAATGCTCTGCAAAGCCAGTCCTTCACCAGATATGAAAGTTGTGTAGATGATCGCACCGTCAAGACACCATCGGAGTCAACCCATGCCAGAGCGATGTGGGGCTCCATAGGAACGTGCTGTATCCTCGCCGTAGTGAACCTGTTTTCGACTATCAGATCAGCCTGTTTGAAACCACTCTCAACATCCCCCTGGTGAATTTTATACGTCTGACACACATTGGGCCTCTCGGGATCAGGACGAATGGGCAAACCCGTCAACTGCTTATAACCGGGGAGATCCGGGTGCACCACAACAGGGGGTGACTTCTCGAAAGCCTCTTCAATATCAACGACAGCAGGCAACTCCTCATAAACTATATCTATTAATTGCACCGCCTGTTCGGCCATCTCAACGCTATCTGCCGCCACAGCCACTACAGGTTCACCAAGACAGCGAACCTTGTTATCTTTAGACAATACGCATTGATCTCCCAGAAGGGGAGATATGGGTATCTGAGGCATATCATCCGGCGTCACGACTATCCGCACCCCGGGCAAGGCTTCTGCCTTACTCTTATCAATGCTGACAATTTTCGCGTGCCTGTGCGGACTCCTCAACACTTTAGCATGTAACATTCCTGCCATGGTGAAATCAGAACCAAACATAGCTTTCCCTGTCACCTTCACCACAGCATCAACTCTGGGTACATCTTTTCCTACGTAGCTAAGCTCTTGCACTTTGCCTCCCATTTCTACTTCTCTATTGGCGCCCTTTTGCTAGGCGCGGGCCACAGCCTGTTTTATGGCATTTCGCGCTAATACCTTTACCATTGCGCGCCGATATTCAGCAGATCCGCGAACATCAGAAATAGGAAGCGCTTCCTGAGAAGCTATTTCAGCGCTCGCATCTATCGCTTCATCATTTATCAACGCGCTCCTCAAGGCATCTTCCGCTTTACATGCCCTCATGGGTACCGGTGCTACCGCTCCCAGAACTATCCTTACCTCACTAGCCTTACTCTTCTCAGCATCAAGCGTTATTACACATGCTACTCCAACCAGGGCCAGATCTATTGCAGTCCTCGCCGGAAGCTTGATATAGGCTCCACCAGTATACGGCGCCTGCTCTGGTACTGCGATCTCCACGAGCATCTCTCCTCTACCAAGACTCGTCTGACCAGGCCCTCGGAAAAATTCCTCCAGTGTTACCTCTCGACTCCCCTCAGTACTCCTTATCACTGCCCTCGCTCCTAACCCAATTAAAGAAGGAGCCATATCCGCCGATGGCGCAGCATTGCATAAATTCCCCCCTATCGTACCTACATTGCGAATCTGTCTTGAGCCAATCTGCCTTGCCGACTCCGCAATTAAGGGAAACTTCTCCTTCACCATATCTGAATGACATATATCATCCAGTGTAGCCAAAGCACCTATCTTAAGCTCGCCACCTTCATCCCTGATATAACTAAGATTTGAAATCTTTTTGATGCTGATAACATGCTCCGGGGGAGCTATCTTGCCATTCCTCATGGCAACCATCAGGTCCGTGCCACCCGCTACCAGATATGCCTTCTCTCTGTGTTCCCCCAGCAACGCACACGCTTCCTCAACACTCATCGCCTCCAGATAGCCAAAACGTGGATGCCGCCAACGGGAAACCGAAACTGCTGTATTCACTTATTTACCTCCTCTCAAATAGCACCTACGAATAAATTTGCAGGAATATCGGCCACCAGAACCAACATGCCCTAGCTGGTAATTGCCTTTTCACTGGCTGCCAGTACCGCCTCCACTATCTTCACATAACCAGTGCACCGGCACAAATTACCACCTAACGCTTCCCTTACCTCCTCCTCCGTCGGATGCGGGTTTTCATCCAGTAAAGCCTTGGCCGATAAAAGAACCCCCGGAGTACAAAAACCACACTGTACCGCAAAATGTTCTACGAAAGCCGCCTGCAAAGGATGCAGCGATCCGTCCTCTCCCGATAAACCCTCAATAGTAGTGATTTCTTTCCCCTCTGCCTGCCTCACCAGCATCAAACAACTATTTACCGCCTTGCCATCCACCAATACCGTACATGCTCCACACTCCCCTTCCTCACATCCCGTCTTTACTCCCGTAAATCCCAGTTCTTCCCGCAACACCTCCAACAAACTCTTCCACTCCTCTACCTCCACATCATACTCTTTCCCGTTCACTTTCAACAACATCTTGGTCTCTTTGTCCTCCCTCTTGAACTCTCCTTATTTAGAAAAC
>JAGYOV010000061.1 GCA_018399375.1 Dehalococcoidia bacterium | reverse complement strand
GGCGGAGACTATCAAGGCCTACTATCGCGAGCTGGGAAAGCGCTATCAGAGCGAAAATTTGAGCGTAGCAGTTCGCAGCAGCGGTACGGCAGAAGACCTGCCCGAAGCCAGCTTTGCCGGTCAGCAGGAAACCTTTCTCAATGTAACGGGTGAGCGCGCTTTGCTCGACGCTTGCAAGCGATGCTATGCCTCTCTCTTTACCGATCGCGCCATCAACTATAGGGAAGACAGGGGTTTTGCCCATATGAAGATCGCTCTTTCCGTAGGCGTACAGAAGATGGTGCGCTCTGACGAGGCGGTAGCTGGCGTCGTCTTTACGATTGATCCAGATACTGGTTTTAGAAACGTGGTTATAGTTACAGGAGCATGGGGATTGGGAGAAAGCGTGGTACAGGGGCAGGTGACACCGGATGAATTTATGGTCTTTAAACCTCTTATTGGAAGCGATAAGCTTCCCATAATAGGTCGAACTCTGGGCGCCAAGGAAGGCAAAATAATATACGATGATGGTCAGACAACGACTATCAGAAAAGTCTCAACTACGAAGCAGGAGCGGAGTTCTTTCTGCCTTGATGACGAAGAAGTTATGAAGCTCGCCCGATGGGCGGTCGCTATTGAGGACCATTATAATCGCGCGATGGATATCGAGTGGGCCAAGGATGGAGAGAGCAATGAGATCTTCATCGTCCAGGCGAGGCCTGAAACGGTACAGTTTCAGAAAAAGGCCAGTGCTCTAAAGACGTATCGGCTGGAGGAGGAAGGCAAAGTCATTTTGAGAGGCCTCAGTATTGGCCAGGGCATCGCCGCGGGTAAAGCGCAGATTATCAAGGATGCCACGGAAATCGGGAAGTTTAAACCCGGCTCGATTCTCGTCACCGGGATGACGGATCCGGATTGGGAGCCCATTATGAAAAAGGCGGCTGGAATTCTTACCGACCATGGTGGCAGGACTTCTCACGCGGCCATTGTCAGCCGCGAGCTGGGCATATCCGCCGTCGTGGGAACAGGTGAAGCAACAAAGATCCTCAGAGATGGCCAGGAGATTACCCTTTCCTGTGCCGAGGGTGATGAAGGTCACATTTACGATGGTATCCTGAAATTTGAGGCTCGTGATATAGACCTCGGCAGAGTACCCGATACCCGTACCAGTGTGTTGATGAATATCGCCAGCCCAGCTGGAGCTTTTCAGTGGTGGCAGTTGCCGGTAAAAGGTATCGGACTGGCCCGCCTTGAATTTACCATTGGAACTGTAATCAAGATTCATCCGATGGCTCTGGTGCACTTCGACGACCTGAAAGATAAGCATGCGCAGCAGAAGATCAGCGAAATGACGCGTGGGTATGAAGACAAGAGCGAGTACTTCGTCGATAACCTGTCGCAGGCGATTGCCAAGATAGCTGCATCTCGCTACCCCGATCCTGTGCTGGTACGCACGAGTGATTTTAAAACCAACGAGTATGCTACTTTAATTGGGGGAAGGGATTTTGAATCGGAAGAGGCCAATCCGATGCTCGGTTTCCGCGGTGCATCTCGCTACTATAGCGATCGCTATCGAGAGGGATTTGTTCTGGAATGTCGAGCGCTCAAGCGAGTAAGGGATGAGATGGGATTGACTAACGTTCTGGTAATGATTCCGTTCTGCCGCACCCCGGAAGAGGGTAAGAAGGTGCTGGAGGTACTGGGACAGAACGGACTCAAGCGAGGTGAGAATGGGTTGGAAATTTATGTCATGGCGGAGATCCCGAGTAACATCATACTGGCAAGGCAGTTCGCCGAGCACTTTGATGGATTCTCCATTGGCTCTAACGATCTTACTCAGCTGACTCTAGGCGTTGATCGCGATTCCTCTGAGCTCGCCTATATATTTGATGAACAAAACGAGGCTGTTAAAGAGTCCATAGTGAATCTCATCCGGGCCGCACATGAGAAAGGGCGCAAGGTGGGGCTTTGCGGACAGGCGCCGAGCGACCATCCTGATTTCGCTGCTTTCCTGGTTGAGGCCGGCATCGACTCCATTTCCGTCAATCCTGATAGCGTCCTCCCCGTGATTGAAAAGGTTGCTGAAGCCGAGAAGAAACAGTAAGAACCAGGGAAAAGCGGATAACGTGATAATTGATCTGGATGAGTACGATGCAGCCATTCTGGATATGGATGGCGTCGTCACGAGGTCGGTGCGAGCACACTTTGCGTCATGGAAAAGGATGTTTGACCAATATCTTCGGAATCGTGCAGGCCAACAAGGGGAGAAATTGCAACCTTTCACTGAGGAAGATTACTACCGCTACGTGGATGGCAAGCCCCGGTATGAAGGCGCTCAGAGCTTCCTGGAATCTCGGGGGATATCGTTACTCTATGGCAGCCCCGATGACTTGCAGGGAAAGGAAACCGTATGCGGCCTATGTAACCTCAAGAACCAGTATTTCCTAGAATACATCAGGAGCAACGGTGTGGAATCGTATCGATCTACCATAGATTTCGTCAAGGAACTTAAAAAAAGAGGAAAACGCGTAGCAGTCATATCTTCAAGTAGAAATTCAGAAGCGGTACTCGAGGCCTCTGGAGTAAGCGATCTTTTTCACGCTACTGTTGGAGGAGTAGATGCCGTTGACCATCATTTGAAGGGGAAACCGGAGCCCGATATTTTTCTAGAGGCGGTGAGACGTCTTGGAGTGAGTTCCGGGCGCGCTATGGTCATTGAGGATGCGCTTTCTGGCGTAGCAGCCGGTAAGGCAGGAGGATTTGGCCTGGTTATCGGAGTCGACCGATCGGGCAACAACACGGAACTCAAGAGCTACGGGGCAGACATAGTCGTCGCAGATTTATCTGAAGTGAGGATCAAAGATGCCTGAGAAACGTTTATCGAGCAACTTGCCATCGGCCCTGGCAAGCAAAGAGCAGATTTTCCAGAAGCTGGAAGAAGGACGGCCAGCAATCTTCCTGGATTATGATGGAACGCTAACACCGATCGTTGATGACCCTGCGCAGGCCCTTCTCCAGGATAAAGTTCGTCATCTTCTCAGGAGTCTTTCCGAGCGCTGGAGTGTAGTTATCATGACTGGGCGCGCCCTGCAAGATATACGGTGCCTGGTGGGGTTGGAAAGCCTGGCCTATGCGGGATGTCATGGATTTAGTATACAGTGCCGGCAGAGTTCATCTGTGGAAGAGCAGGGAAAGCGTTTTCTCCCCGCACTTGATAAGGCGGAAAAAGAGCTCCATGAAAGAGTAAAGTGTTTGAGAGGCGTTCGGCTGGAGCGCAAGCCATATTCGATGGCTATTCACTACCGGCAGGCGGATGAAAGCGTTTTGCCGAAGTTGGAAAGGTGCGTGGATGAAGTGGTTGAGAACAATCCTGACCTGATGAAAACCACGGGGAAGAAAATATTTGAACTGCGCCCAAGGGTCGACTGGAATAAAGGCAAGGCTCTGCTCTACCTCATCCAAAAATTACATGTCGATCAATCGTGTATAGTGCCGCTGTATATAGGCGATGATGTTACGGACGAAGACGCCTTCGAAGCTATAGCGGATATTGGTGGCATTGGTATCCTGGTGAGTGAAGATAACCAGACAACGGCTGCCACTTATCGCGTAAATAATCCAGATGAAGTAGCGGTATTTCTGGAAGAGCTATTGAAGTTTACCGGAGAGGAGCCCCTGACAAATGCAGGGTCTCTTACCTATGAAGGATATAAACCGAAAGCAGAGAAGCTTCGTGAGTCTCTCTGCACCATCGGCAATGGCTATTTTGCTACCCGGGGCGCGGCACCGGAGTCCATGGCTGGCAAATTCCACTATCCTGGTACGTATATGGCTGGAATATATAACTGCCTTGATAGCGAAGTTGCTGGCAAGAACATTACGAATGAAAGTATGGTCAATATTCCCAACTGGCTTCCCATGAGCTTTTGCATAATGGAAGATGGGAAATGGTTTGACCTCGCATCCGTCAACGTTCTGGAATATCGTCAGGAACTGGATATGAAGCGCGGAGTTCTGACAAGAACAGTCCGGTTTGAAGATGAACGGAAACGTCGCACGTGTCTCATTCAACAGCGCTTTGTTCACATGCGTTATAAGCATCTGGCTGGCATGGAGATGGTCATTTTGCCGGAGAACTGGTCGGGGATAATTCGCGTGCGTTCCGCTCTGGACGGAAGAGTAGAAAATGCGCTGGTAGAGCGCTACCGGCAGCTCAACAATCATCACCTCGATCAACTTGGAGTGGGAGTTACCGACGACCAGTTGATATGGATTCAGGTTGAGACGAATCAGTCGCATATCAGAATTGCCGAAGCAGCACGAACCGAAATCTATTGCGAAGAGAGCAAGCTCGACGTTAAGAGGAGAATCGTTCAGGAAGCAGGTTATATCGCCCATGATATTGACGTTGATATGAAAGAAAAGCGGGCTCTACGCATCGAGAAGATAGTCTCCTTGTACAACTCCAGGGATTCCGCTGTTTCCGAAAGCTTGCTGGAAGCCGAAGACGCTCTGCGGCATGCAGGAAGATACGGTGAACTTCTTGAGCGTCACTGCCTTGCCTGGAGGCATTTGTGGGAGCGCTGGCATATAGATGTAAAAACTGAAAGCCGACGCGTCGAGCAGATACTTAACCTACACATTTTCCATCTGTTGCAAACGGTGTCTCCGAATATTGCCGGGCTGGATGTAGGCGTGCCACCTCGTGGAATTCACGGCGAAGCTTATCGCGGGCTAATTATGTGGGATGATCTCTTTATTTTCCCCTTGATCAACCTGCGCATGCCCGATATTAGTCGTAGCCTATTGATGTACCGCTATAACCGCTTATTGCGGGCTTATTGGGCTGCAGAAGAAGCAGGTTATAGGGGAGTCATGTTTCCATGGCAGAGCGGTAGCGACGGGCAGGAACGGGCACAAACGCTACACCTGAATCCGCAGTCTGGCCGCTGGATACCAGATAACACGCAGCTTGAAAGACATATTAACATCGCTATCGCTTATAACATCTGGCAATATTATCAGGTAACAGGCGATGTGGAATTCCTGGCTTTTTATGGGGCCGAGCTCATCGTTGGCATAGCCCGTTTCTGGGCTAGCCAAGCGCAATACAATCGGGCCCTGGGTCGCTATGAGATACTCAAGGTCATGGGGCCAGATGAGTTCCACGATAAGTATCCCGGAGCCACAGAGCCTGGAGTTGATAATAACGCATATACCAATGTAATGGTGGCCTGGATCTTATGGCGGGCATTGGAAATGATGGAAATGCTACCGGCGAATCGGCGCAGGTTTATTTTGGAAGATCTGGCCATTAAACAAGAAGAGCTTGATCAATGGGATGAAATGAGCCACAAGATGAGAGTTGTCTTTCATGATAACGGCATCATTAGTCAGTTTGGTGGATATGGAGACTTGAAAGAATTTGATTGGAAAGGCTACCGCAAGAAATATCGTAATATACAGAGGCTTGATCGTATATTGGAAGCCGAAGGTGATAGCCCCAATAATTACAAGCTTTCCAAGCAGGCGGATACGTTGATGCTTTTTTATCTGCTTTCTGCGGAGGAACTGCGCGAGCTATTCGAGCGTTTGGACTATCCCTTCGCATACGAGACCATTCCCGACAACATTGAGTACTACCTGGAGCGGACCTCACACGGTTCGACTCTCAGCAGGATCGTTCACGCCTGGCTTCTGGCACGGTCTAACCGTGAGATGTCCTGGCATTTTCTGCAGGATGCTCTGGAAAGTGATATTGAGGATATACAGGGCGGCACTACTCGTGAAGGAATACATCTTGGTGCCATGGCAGGTACCGTTGACCTTGTTCTCAGGTGCTATTCGGGCATTGAGAGCCGTGGTAACGTTCTACGGTTCAATCCGTGCCTGCCTTCAGAAATGAAATCCATAAGCTTCAGCATCAGTTATCGAGGAAGCTGGCTTGATGTCAATATCGATTCCAAGAGCATACGACTTTACAGCCGACCGGGTAGAGCCAGATCGGTAAAGATTGCTCTGGTAGATAGAGAGTTTGAGCTGGCACCGGGAGACACGAAAGAGCTAGCGCTTCAGTGATGCTCCAATCGCTTCATCTGATTCTTGCGCATGTGAGATGTTATTCCTGATAAACTCGTGGTCCTGGGAGTAGAATTATAGCTTCTTCTGA
>JAGYOV010000060.1 GCA_018399375.1 Dehalococcoidia bacterium | reverse complement strand
CTTTCTGGGTTCGTTCACCTTTTTCTCCTTAATCATTACTCAAATGGCAAATCTTCTGGCTCAATCTCCCCCTCGTCAGAGGAAGAACCAGCCCGCCTATCAAGAAGAAATACCCGATTCGCCGTCACTTCAAGGCTAGTACGCGCCTGTCCATCCTGCCCCTCCCAACTATGCGCGTGCAACCTGCCCTCAACATAAACCTGCTTGCCTTTAGACAGGTATTGATTACAACTCTCAGCCTGTTTGCCCCATACAGTGACCCTAAACCAGTCCGTCTCTTCCCGACGCTCTCCACTGGAGGTCGTATAAACATAGTTAGTAGCCATACGAAAAGAAGTCACCGGCTTACCACTAGGAGTGTACCGCATCTCGGGATCCCCTCCAAGATTGCCAATGAGCAGCACCTTATTCAAACTAGCCATTCATCAATTCTCCACTTTCACTATAAGATATCGCAAAACCTCTTCCCAACTTCTTATCTCCCGCTCAAGCTCCTTGACTGATGAAGCATCCAGCTTGAAACGCGCCAATATATAGTTAGCTTCCATAAACTTCTTTACAGGATAAGCCAACCTGCGCTTTTTCCACCTATCGCTCTCATTTATCTCTCCTCCGTGTTCTCCAACAAATTTACCTAGCCTGTCTACCGTCCCATTTAACCCCTCTTCATCGATGTCGGGCCTTACCATAGTTACTAATTCATAATCACGCATTTGTCCACCAAATTACTGCAATTTTTCTGTAGAAGTATAACACATACTTCCGCCACATCTACAATTCAAGTATAGTCCCAAAACAACAAATTCAACATTGCGCTACTCTCTACAGCAGCTTATCTTATCAAAAAAACACTTCCTGTGCACAATTTATTAGCCTGCTCCCATTCTATAACAGAGTAAACCTCCCGCCTTCGCGCTATCTCCATAGCTTTTAGCATGGAGATAGCCCTGTTATAAATCCTGACAGCAAAAATTAACAGGGTACCCTCCATCCCAGAACGAGCATTTCTCATTCTCATATCAAGTACATTTCTTGACAACGCGATGAAATTGAGACCCGATGAAAACCAATGCTATAATAGCACCGAATGAAGCTACAAGAGCTGGGCGAATTTGAGTTAACCAAGCTCATAAGAGAGATAATCGACGATTCCCGGCACCCGGAGCAAGCTATATGGCAAGATCTTTCAATTGGCCCAGGAGATGATGCTGCGGTCTGGCAAGGCAATAACCACTTACAGATAGCCACCACAGATACCATGGTGCAAGACGTACATTTCGATCTGGACACCGTTACCTGGGATGAGCTGGGCTGGAAAGCACTGGCCGTCAGCCTGAGCGACATAGCTGCCATGGGGGGTATCCCCCAGTATGCGCTGGTCTCCCTATCCCTACCCGGAGAACTAGAGTCAGAATCAATCTCCAAATTTATCAAGAGCATGACCAATCTGGCCAGCAAATTTGAAACTGCCATAGTTGGCGGAAACTTAACTTCTTCCCTCAGAATAATTATAACCACTACGTTGATAGGCTATACACCCGACAGAGTTCTCATGCGCTCTACGGCACGTGATGGTGATTGCATAGCCATCACGGGATACGCAGGCACATCAGCTGCCGGATTGGAAAATATCTTGGGGAAAATTGCCTTGGATTCCAGCTGTCAGCAAGTTTTGAGGAGAGCCCATCTCCAACCCACACCCAGAATAAAAGAGGGGCGAATTCTGGTGGGCCAGGGGGTCAAAACAGCCATAGATATAAGTGATGGGCTCATCGCTGATCTCAACCATATATGTGAAGCCAGTGGAGTTAATGCCCTAATAGAACTGGAGCAAATTCCAATCCACCCATTGGTCAAACATAACTTTCATAATTGCCTGGAACTAGCCCTATGGGGTGGAGAAGACTACGAACTTCTCTTCTTGGCAAGCGAAGATACGATAAACAAGGCTAAGCTAGCCATGAGTTGCCCAGTAACGGTAATAGGGAAGACCACGAAGGAAGCACAACTCAAGCGCATTAGCTTGAGGGACAGGAATGGGAGCTTTGTACCATACGAAAGAGAAGGATGGGACCACTTTGGAAAGAAATTTTCCAGAGCTAAAAACATACGGTCCTGAGCAAACCCAGCTCCTGGGGCAATATCTTGGCAAGCTGGCACAGGGAGGCGACATCTTTCTCCTCTCGGGAGAACTGGGAACAGGCAAAACCTGTCTAACTCAAGGCATAGCACGGGGATTAGAGATAAAGGAAAACATACTCAGCCCATCATTCGTCATCATCAGGGAGCACTCCGGCCGGCTTCCACTATATCACATCGACTTCTACCGGCTGGACGATATTGGTGCGATTATAAACCTGGGTCTGGAAGAATATTTACATGGTGACGGAGTCTGCGTAATCGAATGGGGAGAAAGAGGAATTTCAGCCATGCCCCAGGACAACCTGCTCATCACACTGAGCTATGTTACTGGTTCTGAACAAGAGCGCATATTTCACCTGCTTCCAAAGGGACAACGTTACGAGCAACTGGTAACAGAAATAGAGAAAAACTTGCGCCAAGGTGAATCGTGGAAATAGCCATAGACACTTCTTCCAATACTTGCAGCCTCTGCCTATCCCATAAAGGAGAAATCATCAATGAACTCGTCTGGCAAACAGCAAAAACTCACTCTGTAGAAACAACACCAAATTTAGCTTGCCTGTTAGCTCTGGCCAAGGTTAAGCCCGATTCTCTGGATGCAGTTATCGTGGCGAAGGGTCCAGGGAGTTTCAACGGGCTACGAGTGGGAATAAGCATAGCCAAAGGACTGGCAATATCCCTGGATATCCCGATACTTGGCATAAGCACTCTCGAGGCCGAAGCTTATCCTTTTGCCTGCACCGGTCTACCGCTGCGCCCAATCCATAAAGCGGGCCGCAATGAAATAGCCACTGCTCTCTATCAAGAGACAACAACTGGCTGGCTGCGGAGAGAAGGAGAACACCTGACCACGGTAGAAAATTTATGTCGCCATACAAACAGAAAAACCCTCTTCTGCGGCGAAATTCCGACAGCGGTGGTCGAAGAAATAAGACACCACCTGGGCAACCGCGCTATAATATCGCGAGAGCCATTGCCCCGCGCCAGATTTCTCGCCGTACTGGGCTGGCAAAAACTTAATAATGGAGAAAAGAGTTTGCCCGATACGCTACAACCCCTGTATCTCCAGCCACCTCAGATAACAAAATCTCGGAAAAAGGAGATCGGCCCTAAATGAAAAACGCGAATCTGGACGTTGAATATTCTACCAACATGTGCTTTGCTTGTGGCGAAGACAATCCCATAGGGCTAAAACTCAAACCCACTTACAATGGAGAGGAAGTAAGGGCAGATTTTACTCCGGGAGAACTACACCAGGGGTGGGACAATGTAACCCACGGCGGTATACTTTACACTCTTCTCGATGAAATAACGGCCTATGCCATTCTCTGCCAGGGCATCGATTTTGGAGTTACTGCTAAAAGTGAAGTAAGGTTCAAGCACATTGCTCCTACCAATGAACCGATACAAATTTCTGGCCGGGTGACCAAGGCAACAAAGAGGTTGATGGAAACCAGCGGAGTTCTCAAGCTCAGAGACGGCACAATAATAGCTGAGGCCAACTCTCTGTTTTACATCTGGAGACAGTCGCAGAAAACCATACTGTGGGATATGGACGGTGTTATCATCGATTCTGCTTCATACCACTTCGATGCCTGGAAGGATACTTTTGCCAAAAGGGGCAAAGACTTCACTCCTGAAAATTTTAACAAATTCTTTGGTACTCGAGGTGATTTTATCATCCGCAACATTATGGGTAGCAATACTAGCGAAAGAGAAATTGACTCCATGATAGCAGAGAAGGAAGATCTCTTTCGCAAACACATAACGGGAAAGGCCAAAGCATGTCCCGGCGCAATTGAACTGCTCACAACTGTCAAGAAGGGGAATTTCAAACAAGGGCTGGTTTCCTCAGCTCCCAGAGAAAACGTCGACCTGATTCTGAAAGAACTGGATATAGAAGATTTCTTCAACTGCATCACCACCGGGGCAGAAGTAAGAGAGAGCAAACCCAGCCCTGATATATTTACTCTAGCAGCTGACAAATGCGGTGCTAAACCCAGGCACTGCATTGTAGTTGAAGATTCTCCCTTTGGCATCGATGCCGCCAGGAAAGCAGGAATGAAATGCATGGCCGTAAGCACCACGCATGATGAAAAAGAATTGAGCCAGGCAAATAGACGAACAAGTTCTTTAGAAGAGATAGATCTCATTACTTTAATTCAAAGAACATAGAGTTAGCGAAAAGGAGAAACAACCAAAATGGAACGAAGCCTAGTACTTATCAAGCCGGATGCCATACAAAGATGCCTTGCAGGCGACATCATCTCGCGTTTGGAGAAAAAAGGGCTCAAGATCGTAGCAATGAAGATGGTACAAATGGATCATGTCCTGGCGCAGCGTCACTATGCCATACACAGTGACAAACCCTTCTTTGGAGAGCTGGTGGACTTCATCACATCATGCCCCATCATTGCCATCGTTTTCCAGGGGAGAAACGCGGTGTCACTAATAAGGCAGGCTATGGGAGAAACGAACTCTGCTAAAGCTAATCCGGGTACCATTCGGGGTGACCTAGGCATCGACCTCAGCCATAACCTGATTCACGGTTCAGATTCTCAGGACAACGCATCGCACGAGATATCCCTATTCTTCTCAAGCGAAGAGATCCACGACTATAACAGGGACGTTGACCAATGGATTTCCTGAAAATTTGCTCTTTACTGAATTCTGATTACGGGAATTGCTCTATCCCATAACCTGTCCAGCTGGTAGTAATCTCTCTCTGGCTGTGTAAAGATATGAACTACCACTGAACCAAAATCAGCAAGCATCCATCCAGATTCTGGATCGCCCTCTCTATGACAAGATATAATGCCTTCCTTCTTCCCTTCCCCTATTACTCCCTGCCACACCGCCTCAATGTGCCGCGTAGAATCTACGCTGCAAATAACGAAGTAATCAGCAAAGGAACATATATCTCTTACATCTAGCATGACTATATCTGAGGCTTGCTTTTCAGCAGCAACCCTGACTGCCAGACGGGCTATCTCTTCCGCTCTTAGAGAAACTATCATCCCTTACCAATATTATACTATACCTCGCTGAACTTTAACCAAAGAACATCATGGAATATGACCGCCTCCTTGCCATAAAGTAAGGCTAAAGATTGCGATTTCATATACACACAATATTTCTGCTATAATAGCAAGCGGAAAGCCATGAAATCTCTTTGGGGACGCAATAGCCTTTTGTACCTATTATTCTTGGTAGTAATGATTGCCCTGATTTTTGCTTTCCTCCCTCATGGAGGACCGGAGGAAACAACGCTCGATGCATTTATCGAGCAGGCTAAACAGGGGCAAATTGATACTGTCAGACAGGAAAATAGCTCCCTTATTGGCCTGGCGGGTAACGAAGAGAAAATTAAGGCATCGTTCATAGGGAACACCGAGGACCTACGAAGTTTCCTGACGCAGGAAGGTGTAACCACAGGCCAGGGAGGCATAAGAATCGACGTCAGGGCTTCTACTCGCGACTGGGGCACGATAGCACTACAGGTAATTGTACCTCTAGCGCTGTTTGGTTTTCTATTCTTCTTCCTGTTCAAGTCAGCCCGAGGTATGGGATCCCAGGCCTTCGATTTCAGCAAGAGTCGCGCACGCCTATCACACGGCGAGAAATCCGCAGTAACTTTCGCTAACGTCGCCGGAGCTGAAGAGGCAAAAGAGGAAGTCCAAGAAATAGTAGAATTTCTCAAGCATCCGGAGAAGTTCTCTGCCCTCGGAGGCCGCGTGCCCCGCGGCGTGTTGCTTGTGGGGCCTCCTGGAACAGGGAAAACACTGCTAGCCAAGGCTATAGCTGGAGAGGCCAAAGTGCCCTTTTATTCTATCAGCGGCAGTGAGTTCGTAGAGATGTTCGTTGGCGTTGGCGCTTCCCGGGTGAGAAACCTCTTTGAGCAAGCTAAACATACAGCTCCCAGCCTCATATTCATCGACGAAATTGATGCCGTTGGACGACACCGCGGAGCGGGTCTGGGAGGAGGGCACGATGAAAGAGAACAAACGCTGAACCAGATATTGGCCGAGATGGACGGATTTGATACCGATACCAATGTCATTGTCATAGCAGCAACCAACCGCCCAGACATCCTAGACCCAGCTTTAATGCGGCCAGGGCGCTTCGACCGCCACATCGTTATAGACC
>JAGYOV010000006.1 GCA_018399375.1 Dehalococcoidia bacterium | reverse complement strand
TCAAGGCCCAGGCCCAGCACGTTGTCGCTACGTTCCAGATAGTATTTAAATTCATCAAGGTAATTAAAGCTTCCATATGGCTGAGATAGAATAAAATCTACAAATTTTGCCAGCTTTTCAGAGGTAGAAGGACTGACGAAGTGCTCCATGCCGCAAACATCCTTCCAGGCAGTCTCCGATTCAACTCCCAGGATCTCTATGAGAAATTTCCCCAGCGCCTCGTGTCGAGACATCACATCTGCGGCGATCTTCCTGCCTTCACTTGTAAGCTCAACATAGCCATACCTTTCATGATTGACCAGCCCTTTATTCGAGAGCTTCTTGAGAGCAGATGTAACGCTGGAGTTCTTTACACCCAGGGCCTTACCGAGGCCACCTACCCGTACTATCCCGCCTTCTTCTGCCAGCATAGCTATCCTCTCGAGATAATCCTCCATGCTGCGGCTTTGCTGCTCTTCTATTCCTCTAACCACCACAGTAAGCCTCCTCTTACTTTGTTAGTCATGTCTAATAACATATTACACCTCAAGACCATTGTTTACAAATTACCGAACAGCTTAGTTTCAAAAAAGAAACAGGTGAATGCCAACGAGAGAGAAAGAAACTTAAGAAGACGTACAATCCTGAGATCAAGGTAGAGGAATTACTGAAAGCCAGCAACCGCTGGACAATTATAATTCACCCTTTTCCCTGGCGATTTCCTCCAGCCTGGCATCATCAATGCCAAAGTGATGAGCAATCTCGTGTCTCACTACTTCCCGTACCTCTCTGGCAATGTCAGCTTCAGAGCGGCACTTATCTTCGATTGGTTTCTGAAAGATGGTAATTTTATCGGGCGGCACCAAATCATAATCTTCTCGCAAAGTCAGGGGTATGCCTTCATACAGGCCAAGTAGCGTCTCTCCGCGATGCAACCCCACATCCTTCATTTGTATAGCGGATGGATAGTTTTCAACTACTATAACTACATTTTCCATTTTCGTCAGGAACTCTTCAGGCAATTCATCGATTGCCTTTGCCACCAGTTTCTCAAATCTTTCCCTTTTCACCAAACTCTTTCTCAACCAGCGATGGGCACTTTCACAGGGCTAATTATACGAGAGAATGCAATGCAGAGATAGCTTTTTAATACAGGGCTTAACCTCTTTACCATGTACCATACGAAAGAAGGAAGCGCGCGTCCCCAAAATTTCGCACAGAGAGCGCAATGAACAGGAACAGTTTATTTATCAGAATTGCAACTATTGACACAAAACCGATATGGTATTGTAGCATTGATTGTGCTAATTTAGCGGTGACAGGAATATCCATGCGCAGTGGTTGTACAAGGAAAGGAGGCAAACAATGTACGAGAAGATACTCGTCCCGTTAGATGGCTCAGAGTTGGCCGAGGTGGCTTTGCCCTATGCGGAAGAGCTGGGGTGGAGAATTTTATCACAGATCACTCTCTTGAGGGTCAGCGAGAGCGTGGAATCCCAGCGTTTGCATGAGCATGAAATCTACCTTCAAAGAGAGATCAGCCAAGTAAAACAAAACATCGCACAGCACCTCGACAAGGAAGACCAAGCGAGAAATATCGAAGTAAATTACGTTGTCACGGAAGGATATCCGGCAGAAGAAATCGTGGAATACGCTGAAAAGAGCCATATCGACACGATTATCATGGCAACCCACGGCAGGACTGGCATCATGCGCTGGGCCCTGGGAAGCGTGGCGGATAAGGTAGTCCGGGCAGCAAATCAGCCGGTGATTCTCATTAGAGCTGGAGAAAGCCCCTACGGGATAAAGGGCATGCGCCAGAAGGATATGCTCAACGAGATACTGGTCCCACTTGATGGATCAAAGGAAAGCGAAACAATTATTCCTTACATTGAGGAGCTAGCTCTCAAGGTAAATGCCGGCGTTACTCTGCTTCAGGTAGTAGAAAAGACTCATCGCGCCTACGCTGGTCGAGGAATGGCAGAGCCTCTTACCTATGATAGAAACGAGATACAGACCATGAAGAAGGTCGCCCGGGAATACTTGGAAGAGTTAAGCAATCAGCTCGTAGCCGCGGGCATCTCCACAAAATCCGAGGTAAGAGATGGTCCTGACGCCAGCAGAGAAATTATTCGGGCCGCTAATGAACTCCACGCTGACCTGGTAGCTTTAACAACCCACAGACGAACGGGCGCTGGAAAGGGAGCCTTCTGGAACGTTGCCGATATGGTGCTAAGATCTGGCAATAATCCCATTATGCTAGTTCGTGGGCCATGGCCCGGCAACAAAGAATAAAATATATGCCTCTGGAGGACACGAAATGGAAAAACAGGTGAAGCTCTTTGACGAAATCATAGAATTGACCGACAGATTCGAGAATTCGCTGCCGGCTCTAACGGCAGCCCAGCATGCTGTCCGAAACGAGGTGTATCGAGATGGCGCTCTCCCTGCAAAAGTGAAGTGGTTGATAGGACTGGGCATAGCCATAAAAGAAGGTTGTGTTGCCTGCATACTAACTCGAACCAGGCGAGCAATAGAAGCTGGAGCGAGTAGAAGCGAAATCCTGGAAGTCTGCTCGGTAGCCATAGCAATGGGCGGTACCATCTGTACCAGTGAAGCGCTGAGAGTAATACAGTTACTCGATGAGATGGATATTAACTAGCTGAGGCTGCTCTCCAATAAAGTACATACAGCTGCGGCCAGTTTTGCCGCCGACATATTAAGGTTTGAGATGAACGTTGACCTCCAATGAAGTGCTTTCTTTCAGCAGATCATTCTTTCCAAGCAGAGCCTTAATCAGGGGTCAATCTACTCCGATCAGTATCGCTATTAGCCCACCAGCAAGTATCAGTATGCCCAGGATTAGCAGACCTATCAACAACTTCATCCTCATAGATAATACCCCACAAGAAATCATTATATCATATAAGTACTAACATCCAGGCGGTGTAGCTGCAAATATTCATTCACAGCAGGATATCCCTCCTTTCAGCTTCAAAGGCCCTGCGCATTTCATCTTCCTGAAGAGAGAGCCTCTCCCACTCTTGACTGAGAGAGGCAATGGACTCCTTCAACTTGCTATATTCTTCCATGGTCTCGACTACCCGAGCACTATTCTGATAATGCTCGGGGTTGCAAAAATTTTTCTCCATCTCTTTAAAATATCGTTCTTTCTCTTCCAGCTCGCTCTCAATGGAGGCAATGCGCTTTCGAATGGTAGCGCTCCTGCGATAATATTTGTTTCTCAACTCTCCTTCCACAACCTTGCGGCGGCGAGTCTTTTCTCTTGGAGAAATTCCCTTCGGGATACTCCCCTCTTTTTGCTGCGAAACCGGCTGCTCATATTCTTTGCGCAACTCTCTCCTGCACAGATAACTATCATAATCTCCTGAAAACACATCGATCTTGCCATCCTTTATTTCAATTATCTTGTTGGCCAGCTGTCGAATGAGCGTGCGGTCATGGGTAATGAAACAAAGCGTACCTTCATAGGATTCCAATGCATCGGACAGTATCTCCCGGGACGGAATATCCAGGTGATTAGTTGGTTCGTCCATCAACAAAAAATTCCCCGGCCTTATCAGCATCTTAGCCATTGCCAAGCGTGCCTTTTCACCGCCAGAAAGCACAGCGACTCTCTTAAATATCTCGTCTTCGCCAAATAGGAATGCCCCCAGAATCCCTCTAAGGCGTTGTTCCGTTTCTTCTGCAGAGACGCGACGCAATTCAACTAGCAGGCTGTTCTCCGGTTCAAGCAATTCCAATTGATACTGGGCATAGTAGGAAATGGCGATATTATGTCCCAGATTGCGCTCGCCGGCATCGAAAGGAAGCACTCCAGCCAGCATCCTCAGGAGAGTTGTCTTACCCGAGCCGTTGGGCCCCACGAGAGCCACTCTATCACCTCTATGGATAACCAGGTTTAGGTCACGGTAAACCTCTTTATCTCCATAAGATTTAGAGATACTCTTCAGTGCGATGACCTCCTCTCCAGCCCTTTCAACAGAAGGAAAAGAAAAGTGCATTTTTCGAGTTGTCCTGGGGATCGCTACCTTCTTTATTTTTTCCAGCCGCTTCAGGCGGCTCTGGATCTGCGTCGCCCGAGTCGCCTTGGAGCGAAAGCGCTCAATGAACTGCATCTCTTTTCTTTCTCTGGCGTTCTGTCTCCTCGCCGTAGCTTCCAGAATCTCCAGTTCTCGCTGCCTTGCTACAACGAAGCTATCGTAGTTACCCCGATGGAAAAGCATCTCCGAGTGGTCGATGGCAAATATCCTGTCCACCACACGATTTAAGAAAGCGCGGTCATGGGAGGCAACCATGATAGAGCCCTGATAATTCTTGACATAATCCTCAAACCAAATGCATGCTTCCAGGTCAAGGTGGTTCGTTGGCTCATCAAGCAGCAGCAGATCGGGATTAATTAAAAGGAGCTTGGCCAATGCTGCTCGCATGAGCCATCCTCCGCTAAACTCATTCAGAGGGCGATAGAAATCCGACAGGGCAAATCCCAGACCCGAGAGAACTATACTGGCTTCATGCTCCAAGTCATATCCTCCAGCTGCTTCAAAGCGATGTTGCAACTCTCCCAGCTTACTCAGCAATTTGGCCTGACTTTCTATATCCATTTCTTCTTTCAACTCTTCGGTAATCACGTGAATGCGGTGTGCCAGCCCTGTTATCAACGTTGAAGCACTAACGACATCATCGAATAACCGACGCGGGGAAGACGGCGTAATTTCCTGCTCCAGATATCCAATGGTAACATCATGCTGTATGGTTACACTGCCTTTGTCAGGACTGGCCTTACCCACAATGATATCGAAGAGCGTTGTCTTTCCCGAGCCATTAGCCCCGACAAGAGCTATGCGATCCCTGGCAGAAACGTTGAAACTGACATCGCTGAACAGCAACTGGCTGCCATACATCTTGGAGAGGTTGGAAACACTCAGCATATATAAGCTACTTCGCCCTTCGCAGTGCAGCCCTAGCCAGCAACCTGGTTGAATCCAGCAAGGGCAGGGGAGAATCCTTTTCCGTTATCAGCAGCGGTATCTCCGTGCACCCGAGAATGACAGCATCACAATTATCTTTCTCGAAACGCTGAATCACTGACTGAAAAAACGATCGGCTTTCGGACAAGAAGATGCCACCAATTAGTTCATCGAAAATAATATCGTTGATGCGCTTCCTGTCATCTATATTTGGAATACAGCATTCAATATTCACGGCAGCGAGCTTATCGACATAGACTGGCCCCTCCATTAAAAAGTGCGTTCCCATGAGCCCAATGCGCCTGCAGCCCCGGTGCTTCGCCTCGCTGGCCACCTCACCGACAATGTGAATCCAGGGAACGGGAGATTTCCCGATAACCAGATCAAAGGCCTGATGTATCGTGTTATCGGGGCATACGATGAATTCCGCACCAGCACTGGCTACTTTTAATGCCGAAGCTAGCATCAGGCCGGCCACGCCCTCCCATTCTCCTGCCTCGATATAATTCATGTATTCGTTGAAGGGGAATGTGTGCAAAGTAATCTCAGGATGAGCAAACCTCCCCATCATTTGTGCTCCTTCCGCACAGATGGTGGTGTAGCAAAGAGCTGCACCCTCCGCACTGCAGGCAACTATACCAATATGTCCGGCCATAAAAACGTCTCCTTTTACTTCAGCGTTTTCCCTCTCTACTACATTGTAACATCCAGGTGATCAAGGCAAACAGGCACCGTTTTCCTGTACAACGGAGGTATACTTTATGCTATGCTTTTTACAAGATATGGTTGTAAGTGCTGATTCACCTCATATTCGCAGGACCCGGGGATATCATGTAGGGCTGATTCCAGATGGAAACAGGAGATGGGCCAGGCAGAAAGGTCTCACTGCAGGAGAAGGGCACGCAGAGGGATCAAAAAAGACCGAGCTATTCATAGACTGGTGCATCGATAATCCCGAGATAGCCGAAATAACTGTGTATGGCCTGAGCGAGGAAAATTTCAAGAGATCCTCCGCCGAACTGGAAAACCTGTACCGGATTTACCAGACCAAGTTCCTGGAGATGCTCGCCAAGGAAAAGATTCACAAAAATAGGGTAAGAGTTAGCATTATCTCTACCAGAGGAGAGAATTTCCCGAAAAAGCTCAGGGACGTTTTTCACGAGATCGAAGAGAGAACAAAAGAATATGATAATAAGCAACTGAACTTCCTGATGGGCTATACAGGACAGGCAGAAATCATATGCGCCGTCACATCTCCGCTCAACAGAGTACGCAATTTGCTCTTCGGTTTGAGCGAGAAAGATATGATGAGCAAATTAAAGGTAAAGAATCCCTGTGACTTCATTGTTCGAACGGCAGAAGAAGAGAACGAAAGAGAAGCCAAGTCCGGATTTCTATTATGGCAATCCGCCTATGCCGAGTACTACCACATAAAAAAGTGGTTTCCCGATATAACAGAGGAAGACCTGAACGCAGCCTGGAGATATTTTAAGACTACAGGGAGAAGGAAGGGACTCTAACGAACAAGAATAAGCAAAATGGATGCCAGTTTACAAACTGACACCCATTTTTTTTGTGCGCTTGCCTCATAACTTGTTATGAAGAGGGGAGGCTTCTCTTAACCGGCAAGCTTACTTGGGCTTTACGGCGATTTTCCTCGGTTTGGTTTCCTCCGATTGAGGTACGGTTACCATAAGAATTCCATCTTCCAGAACCGCTTCTATCTTGCTGGCATCAATGGCAGCCGGCAGACTAATAGTCCGAGAGACTTCTCCATAACCCAGTTCCTTAATCAGCCACCTGAAGCTCTCTTTTTTGCCTTCTTCCTGGAATTCAGGCACATTAGCAGTAATAGTCACCGAATTTTTATCAGCACTTATCTCCATCTGTCCTGCCTTGACACCGGGAAGATAGGCCCTGATAATATAGCTACCGTTTTCTTCATAGAGGTCGATGGGCATGAGCTTGGCAACAGCCCCATCGGGTTGCGCAGCAAGTCCCGCCCGGACAAAGCTTTCATCAAAAAGCCTGCCCATCACCTCGCGCAGTGATAGCAAATCCGTAAAAGGATCTCTTCTGCTGATCGTTGTAATTGCCATTTTCAATTAACCTCCTTCATTTTAGTTACTACCTGTAATTTTTACTTCTGTCACCCTCTTTTTTCAGTCGCCTCCCCGTTCGAACTGTATAGAGAGATGAAAAAGAGCCCATCAAACATACTTATGACAGACTTTTTACAGCATTATTACTCAATCTTATTCCTCAATCCATTCCTCTCCTCCTTCCGGGGGACACATTCTGTAATCTTCGCCTCTCTTTATTTCCAGAATTATCCGAATCCCCCGCATATTTACTCCCTTTCTTTCAAGTTGGGCTATTTCTCTAACGAGCTCTATATCCATATCTGAGTAAAGCCGCTGCCGAGATTTCGTCCTGGCAGGCCTGATCAGCTGGTAGCATTCAAACCTTCTTATGCGGTGAGCCTCCAGCCCCGTTAACATCACTGCCACCGCCATGGTGTATTTAGCTACTCTTCTTTCATTGTATTCTTCCACCATAAGATAATCCTCCCTGACAGCTTGCCTTCAGGCCTTGTCTTTTCCTCCAACTTCACATGCTATTATATCTTTCTTAACAATAATTGTCAACTTAACATACAATTACTGTAATATTATATAAATAATTTTATCCATATATTTGACATTCTTTATATCAAGATTTATAATATTGCAGTATAAATCAGGATAAAGGAAAAGAATGAATGAAGGAGGCAAGAGGCATTTACGTTATGAGAATAGCTTCACGCCTCGCTGGAATGCATCCACAGACCTTGCGCAAATATGAAAGAGAAGGTTTGCTGAAACCATGGCGAAGCAAAAACGCGCGCCTCTACGCAGAAGATGATATTGCCCGTCTCAAGGAAATAAAGCACATGGTAAACGACCTTGGTCTTAACATGGCAGGAGTAAGGCTTATTCTGGAGATTCGGGATAAAATTTTGCAATTTAAAAATGAGCTCGCTTCAGCAAATCCGAAATATGAAAGCCAAAAACCTCTGGATGCATTGTTGGATAATATACTGGAGAGCTTGACAGCTTCGCCCTTGCAAGAGAAACTCAACTTTCAGGATAATATCAATGAGAAATAAGGAGGCCCTAATAATATGAACATAGAGAAATTTACGGAAAAGGCACAGGAATCTATTCTGACTACCCAGCGCTTAGCGGAGGAGAAACACCACCCGCAGATGGAGGTAGAACACCTTCTTTTCGCACTCGTTAATCAAGACGGAGGCATCGTGCCCAGTATACTGGAAAAGCTGGGAGTGAACGTTGCCGAGATAAAGCTAAAGATAGAAAGCGAGCTCGAGAAGCTTCCCAAAACCTCCGGGGCAGCAAAGGTCTATCTGTCCCAGAACCTATCGCAAGTGCTGGACATGGCAGAGAAGGAAGCCAGCAAATTCAGGGATGAGTATGTTAGCACCGAGCACCTTTTTCTAGCCATCGCCAACAAAAGAGATACCCCTGCTGGTAAAATATTAAAAGAGTACAGTATAACTGAAAACCGCATTCTTCAGGTGCTGACCTCAATTAGAGGCAGCCAGAGAGTTACTGATGCCAACCCTGAGGGAAAATACCAGGCTATGGAAAAATACGGGCGGGATCTGACCGAAATGGCCCGCCAGGGCAAACTCGATCCGGTCATCGGGCGCGATGAGGAGATAAGGCGCGTTATGCAGGTCCTCTCCCGGCGCACCAAAAACAATCCCGTGCTCATCGGTGAGCCCGGGGTGGGCAAGACGGCCATCGCTGAAGGACTGGCCCAGCGCATCGTCAGAGGAGATGTCCCCGAAGGCTTGAAGAACAAGCAGATCGTGGCACTGGATATGGGATCTCTGGTGGCTGGAGCCAAGTACCGCGGTGAGTTCGAGGAAAGACTCAAAGCAGTGCTCAAGGAAGTCCAGCAATCGGAAGGTAGAATAATACTGTTTATCGATGAACTTCACACCGTAGTTGGCGCCGGTGCCGCCGAGGGTTCCATGGATGCATCCAATATGCTCAAACCATTGCTGGCTCGTGGAGAGTTGCACTGCATCGGAGCAACCACATTGAAGGAATATCGCAAATACATCGAAAAGGACGCGGCGCTGGAGAGAAGATTTCAGCAGGTTATGACTGGCGAACCTTCAGTGGAAGATACCATATCCATACTGCGCGGTCTCAAGGAGCGATATGAAGTGCATCACGGTGTACGCATCCAGGATTCCGCTCTAGTAGCTGCTGCAATACTATCCAACCGTTACATTAGCGACCGCTTTCTTCCAGACAAAGCAATAGACCTGATGGATGAAGCGGCCTCTAAATTGCGTACCGAAATAGATAGCTTGCCCTCAGAGCTCGACGAGGTCAAGAGACGCATGCTACAGCTAGAAATTGAGCGAGAAGCTTTGAAGAAGGAAAAGGATATTGCCTCCCGGGAGCGTCTGAACAACCTTGAGAAAGAGCTTGCCGATTTAAAAGAGGAGTACGACCACCTGGACATACAGTGGCGCCAAGAAAAGGAAGACTTACAGGAAATACAGCAGATCAAAGAAAGAATAGAACAGGTCCGCTATGACATAGAGAAAGCAGAACGCTCGGCTGACCTGGAAAGGGCAGCTCAACTCAAGTACAGCACTCTGGTGGACCTAGAGCGACAGCTAAAGGAAAAGGAAGAGCGCCTCTCTGGCAGCAAGGAACGACAACTGCTCAAGCAGGAAGTGGGAGAAGAAGACATCGCCGAGGTCGTCAGTAAATGGACGGGCATTCCGGTAAGCCGGCTTATGGAAGCTGAAATCGAAAAGCTGATTCATATGGAGGAGCGGCTACATCTCCGCGTCGTCGGCCAAGACGATGCCATAACTGCCGTAGCCAACGCTATCAGGCGCGCCCGTGCGGGCATACAGGATCCCAACCGCCCTCTGGGCAGCTTCATTTTTCTGGGCCCCACTGGTGTGGGCAAAACGGAACTGGCGCGGGCACTAGCAGAGTTCCTTTTTGATGATGAGCGCGCCATGGTCCGCCTGGACATGTCGGAGTACATGGAGAAACACACCGTATCACGCCTCATTGGCGCACCTCCGGGATACGTAGGATATGAAGAGGGCGGCCAGCTCACCGAGGCCATACGGCGCCGGCCATACGCCGTGCTGCTACTGGATGAAGTAGAGAAAGCACATTCGGATGTCTTTAACATCCTGTTGCAAATACTGGACGACGGAAGACTCACCGATGGTCACGGACGAACCGTTGACTTCAAAAACACGGTGCTCATCATGACCAGCAACGTGGGCAGCCAGTGGATCATCGATCTTGGCCCAGGACAAGAAGAACAAATTCAAAACAGGATTCAGGAGACATTGAAAGTGCAGTTTCGCCCCGAGTTTCTCAACCGAATAGATGAGGTGATCATTTTCCACCAGCTGAGTGAAGAAAACATTCGGAAGATCGTAGGCCTACAGGTCAACCTCTTAAAGAAGCGCCTTCTCGAGCGGCATGTAGATATTGAACTCAGCGACGAGGCCAGCCACCTTCTGGCCAAGGAAGGATACGACCCGGCATATGGAGCACGCCCGCTGAAGCGCACAATACAAAAACGAATCCTGGACCCGCTTGCTGTCAAAATACTTGCAGGTGAATTCAGAGAGGGAGATACGGTTATAATTGGAGCTGATGGAGAAAACGTCACCTTCAGCAAAAAGGAACAGAACAAGCCTGAAGAATGATTTTTCATGAGTAAATTGGGAGTGTAAATGAAAAAGCGAGACTATTACGAAGTACTTGGCACCGACAAAAACGCTGACGTCAACACCATCAAGCAGGCCTATCGCAAGCTAGCTATGCAATATCATCCGGATCGAAATCCCGGCGACAAACAAGCAGGAAAGCAAATGGCCGAGATAAACGAAGCCTACGCCGTATTATGTGACCAGGATAAGAGACGCCGATATGACATGTACGGGCATGCTGGCCTCGAGGGTTATTCTAGTGACGACCTCTTTCATGGGGTCGATTTTTCCAGCGTTTTCCGAGACTTTGGCATGGGCGATTTCGGTTTTGGTGGCAGCATTTTTGACAGTTTTTTCAGTACGGGAGAGGCCAGAACGAGAGGCCCCCGCAGGGGGGCCGATCTCATGTACACCCTCAAGGTCTCTCTAGAGGAAGTTGCTACCGGTATCGAAAAGGAGATAGAAATTCCCATAACGCGCACATGCCCTTCCTGCCAAGGCACCGGTGCAGAGAAGGGAGGAACGAAAGACTGCGATCGCTGTAGAGGCACGGGCAAGATTATAACTGAGCGCCGTTCAGGTTATGGGGTATTTCGCCAAATCAACGTTTGCAGCAAATGTGGAGGCAAAGGGAAAATAGTAGAGAAGCCATGCAAAAAATGCCATGGCAGGGGCATCGTGGAAGAGAATGACATAATCTCTGTTTCCATTCCTGGCGGAGCTGACACAGGTTACAAAGTGAGAGTAAAGGGCAAAGGAGAAGAGGGTGACGAGGGAGCACCTCCCGGAGATCTCTATATCGTACTCGAAGTGGAGGAGCACCCAATCTTCGAGAGGCACGGCGATGATATCTACATGGTCAAAGAAATAGGATGTTACCAGGCAGCCCTGGGTGGTGAAGTTAACGTTCCCGGGATAGAAGGCGACCTTAAACTCGATATACCAGAGGGAACTCAAAACGGCGCAGTATTGCCAATTATAAATAAAGGACTTCCGCACATGGACAGCCACAGCAGGGGCAACCAGTACGTAATGGTCAAGGTAACAACTCCGCAGAACCTCACCAGAAGGGAAAGGGAACTGTTCCAGGAGCTGGAGAAACTTCAGTCGAAAGAAAAGAAGCATTGAAGAACTCCTGTTATTCTAGAGAGGCATCTTGTATATAGAGAGGAATGCACACCTTCAACCCGTACCGTGAGCTGTTGTATAATTGCAGAATTGAAATTCCTGCATCGCACGGACAGGATAACAGCCAGCCCGACAATTCAGTTTTAAAGGAGAATAGCTATGAGCGAGCCTTTTGAACGAGTTGGCAATGTAGACGTCGTTCATTATGAATTTACCCTCAAGGAGGAAGAAGCTAGAAGCGGGACCACAAGAAGACTGACCCGGCAAAGTAAGACGCTCGAGATTAAAATACCTGCTGGAGTGAAAACTGGCAGCATCGTTCGCCTGAGCAACTCGCTCCAGCTAACTGATGGCCGCCCAGGAGATATCCTGGTTCATATCAAGATCGAAGGGGAGTCAATACCAGCGAGCGTTCTGGAAGTAAATGACAAAGACTTTGAGCGCGAAATTTTGAAATCCACTCTACCAGTAGTCCTCGACCTCTGGGCCCCCTGGTGTGGCCCCTGCCGCATGATAGCTCCCATAACAGAAAAATTGGCAAAGGAGTACGCAGGACGCATCAAATTCTGCAAGATAAACATTGATGAAAACAGACTTGTGGCAAGCAAATACATGGTCCAGAGCATACCTCTGCTTCTCCTCTTCAAGAATGGCAGAGTAGTCGACCAGATCATAGGTGCCGTTCCCGAACAAGCGCTGAGGGGAAAAGTAGAAGTGTTGCTCTGGCACTAAGCAGCGTATAGTTACATATCAAGAAGTTTTTCCATTATCAGCCTAAAGCTATCTCCGTTATCCCTGTCAACTACCCAGTCTGCTGCATCGAGAACCTGACGCGGCGAATTTGGATCCATGGCAATTCCCAACCCTGCCCACTGGAGCATACTGATATCGTTCATGCTATCTCCAATGGCCACGGTCTGATCTCGCTCCACTCCCAGATACCGGGCTAGATGCTCGAGCGCCTTGCCCTTACCCGAACGAGGATGCCCGATTTCACAAAAGGTAGACAGAGACCTGGTAACGAGCAACCTTGAATTAAATTCAGCCTCCAGCTCGAGCACTAGGCGAGCTATCTTCTCCGGCTCCCCTCGAGCAACTATCTCGGTGGGCCTTTTTATGAGGGAAGCAATCATATCATTCACGAGCCTGTACTCTATGTGATTGCGCCGGGCATATGCTTCCACCCTTTCCGTAATTTCATCCAGGTAAAGCTCATCATCCAGATAGAAATAGGAAAGCAGACTCATTCGCCGGATTATACCAATCACCTGCCGGGCAATCTGCAACGGCAGAAGCCGATGCCATAGCTCCTTTCCTCCCCAGGCATCCTTAATCAACGACCCCTGATAGCATATAAGGGGAATTTTAATTCCCAGTTCCCTGGCAAAATGTGCACTGGGACGATACATGCGACCGGTAGCGATCGTAACCATTATCCCGGCGCCAATGGCGCGTTGAATGATCTCCCTGTCAACAGCAGAGATATCACCATCCTCGTGTACTATGGTGCCATCCAGATCAAGAGCGATGAGCTTGTATTTCAAAACTACTCCCAAGCATCACAAGAGTTATATTTTCTCATTATTCAGCAAAACTGACAAAGTTATCAGAAAGAGCGCTTTCCACATAACAGGAAAACCGAGCAATTCGTATGTGTCAAGGACAGAACAATTCTATCCTCTCAGAAGAAAACGCTCAACTGAACGTTTTATATACCCTGGCTCATATAGGAAAGCATAAAAGCCAGCCTGAAAACCTCACATATCACTCAATTTCCCTGCTCCGCGCAAGTAAAAGAGTGAGCTGAGATGGATTCAAGTAACGATGTTTTACGTATATTATTTTTTGCCCAGTATCATGAGGATGCCATAGACGATAAGAATGATGGCGACAACCCACACTAGAACCGCAGGCCAGATGAGAATTATTATACCTGCCACGATGGCTATAATGCCCATGAGCAATCTATTTGCCAGTAACCCCATGCGAACTTCCTCCTTACACTTACTTAAGGCAAAGCTATCATATGAACAAGCTACTGTCAATAATCTCCTCCTAATAGGAGGATAGTTATTTAATTGAAATGGCCCCAAATATATCAGGCAAGACTTGTAAACAATGCCATTGTCCTGCGCCTCAAAACAGATGGACGGAAAAGGAATACATCTTGACAGCGATATCTGATAAAGATATTCTATAGTAGCTTACCCAATACGAGAAGTAGTTGAGGAACGAGGTGGCCTCTAGCAAAGTTCAGAGCTGGGAATATCAATTTTGTGATTGCAGAATTTAAAGAACCTGTTCCAGAGCAAGAACAGCAGGGTAGAGTTGACATTTTAATTGCGGATGATCATCCTCTGCTGCGCCAGGCACTGAGAAACGTGCTGGAAAAAGAAGCCGACTTCAACATCATTGCGGAGGCCGCAGATGGAAAGGAGGCAATAAAACTTGCCACAGAGCTATCCCCCAAAGTGGTAATAATGGATATAAGTATGCCCGGAGTAGATGGCCTGGAGGCAACGAGACAAATTAAAGAAAAATGCCCTGATACAGCCATACTGATATTGACCATTTATGAAGATAGCGAACACATACTCGCCATACTTGAGGCAGGTGCTTCCGGATACCTGACAAAAAGCGTATTCGGCGAAGAAGTGATCTGCGCAATCAGGGGAGTTTCTGCTGGAGAGACTGTACTGTCTTCTGAAGTCTCAAAACAGGTAATCGGACACGCCATCAGGTACAAGGTAAAGCCTCTGCTGACCGGAAGTGGCGAAAAGTTGACCGAACGAGAACTGCTGGTCCTCAAACTAACAGCAAGAGGACTGAGCAACAAGGAAATTGCTCAAAAACTGGACCTAAGCCCGCGAACAGTGAAAGGTTACCTGGCAGAGGTATTCTCGAAGTTAGGTGTGTCTTCTCGAACACAAGCCGTGATATATGGATTGAGGGAAGGACACCTTACGGTTGACGATATTGAATAAAGCGAGCTCGCTATAATGCCGTGACAAAACTCTCCTTATCTGAAACATACAGGTATACTATCAGGGACCCCCGCTTCTGGGTTATCGCCTTCATTATGGTAGCCCTTTTCATATTCTACCAATCGTGGCCCTGGAAGAACTTTGATGAGTGGATCTATAAACTGGCGGTAACAGAACTTAATACAAATACCATAGGCAGTCTCTTTCTGATACCAATCATCTTGTCTGCACTACTATTTAGGTGGCGAGGAACCCTAATCACATGGACACTGTCAGCCATAGCAATCTCGCCTTTGCTAGAAATGTATTCAGGAAACATTGGTGCTCTCTTACGCAATATCGCATTCCTGCTATTCCCTGTATTAGTTGTGCTGATAATTGCTGTAGAAATAGACTGGCACAGAAGAGAAATAAGAAACCTTCAAGAGAGAGAAAGAGAGCAACAATCCTTCATATTGCAGATTGCGAGAATTCAAGAGGAAGAGAGAACACGAATTGCTCAAGAGCTACATGATGATACCGTACAAACTCTGCTGGCAATAGCAAACCATGTTCAATCTATAAATTCAGATAACAATAGTAAATTTACACCAGAAGTAAAGAGAAACATAGAACGCATTAGAGATGAAATCCTGAATATATCCAAAGAAGTACGAAAACTAAGTTTCTCTTTAAGGCCATACATACTGGATGACATGGGCTTAGTTCCTGCATTGCGATCTCTGGCGGATAATTTACAAAAAGAAGGCAACATCTATACAGAGATCCTTATCAACGGCAAGGAACGCAAACTGTGGAGCGAGGTAGAAGTTAACGCACTTCGCATAGTCCAAGAAGCCCTAACCAACGCCAAGCGACACTCGAAAGCCAGTAAAGTCTCAATCTGCCTAACATATCATAAGGAATATCTCGAGATTAGCATCAAAGATAATGGAATAGGATTCCCTTTATATGAAAACAATAAATGGTTGATTGAGAGCGGCAAGCTGGGGCTAATCGGCATAGAGCATAGAGCCGAGTTTCTGGGAGGCAAAGCCATCATTGC
>JAGYOV010000059.1 GCA_018399375.1 Dehalococcoidia bacterium | reverse complement strand
ACCCGTTCCCATCCCGAACACGGTAGTGAAACGCTCCAGCGCAGACGATACTTAGAGGGCAACCTCTTGGGAAAATAAGCCGTTGCCAAGAAGTTCTCCTACTTTTTATTCTCCAACTGGAGAAAATCAAACGTCATACCGTCGCTGGCAGCAATAACTTGAATGCCCTTTTCTCCTGACATCCTCTCTGCCAATACACGAGGCCCGGCACGCCATATCTTCATGCCAAAATGAGTAAGTATAGCTACCCTTGGTTTTATCAATTCTACCAATCTCCCAGCATCAGCAAGGGATAGATGATCAAGGGGAAGCGTCATCAAATAATGTGAGGGAACTTTAGAATCTAGCATGGCTACATTGAGAATGAGCACCTCTCCAGTATAATGAGAAGCTAGCCCTTCGAAATATTTAGTGTCCGTAATCCAAGAGAAAGTATGATACGGAGATCGAAAGACGAAACCATAAGTTTCCACAGAATGCTGATGCCTGATGGGCGTTGTGAAAGAGATATCATTAACCTGATAAGTCCCTCCTTCAACGAGAACCTCTATCTGCAGGGGATAAGAGCGGATATAATGGAGAATGACGGGATCTTGATTCAATGCATCACCAGGAGCAAAGACCAAGCCACGCTTCCTAGTGCCCCCGGCAGTCATGGCTTCAATCATAACATTTATGTCTCCACTGTGATCCAGGTGTTTGTGAGACAAAATAATAGCATCCAGCCTAGAGGGATCAAGCTTCTTGTTGATAGCATGAACTAAACATCCTGGCCCTGGGTCCACCAGGATCTGCGTTCCATGCAAGTCTATCCAGGCACCACCAGAGGCTAGAAGCTGGCGAGAAACCATAAACCTCGCACCTGCTGTTCCCAAAAAGGTTATAGTTTCAGAAATGACAGACATCGACGAATTATAACAGGAAAATCTGCTAAAATGTCTCCATCCATATGGCAGAACTGGAAACGGAAATTGCTCAGCTAATAATAGACTTCCAGACAAAAAGAGGAAGGCCATTAACCATAGGGACGGTGGAGTCAGCCACTGGCGGGAGGATCGCAGACATGATAACCAACGCGCCAGGTAGCTCTTCCTACTTCAAGGGTTCAATAATAGCCTACAGCAATGAAGCAAAGATAGATATCGTAGGAGTTAGTAGAGAATCTATAAGCACCTGGGGGGCTGTAAGCGCGCAAACGGCTATTGAGATGGCCAGAGGGGGAAAAGATATATTGAAAGTAGATATATGCATCTCTGACACAGGAATTGCCGGCCCCTTCGGCGGCACTTCCAACAAACCTCCGGGACTATTCTACTTCGGGATAGCAAGCGAAAAAGAATGCAAGAGCGAAAAATATATCTTCTCGGGGGATAGAGAAGAAAATAAGAGAAACGCCGCCATAAAATTACTGGATATGTTAAAACAACACTTGCTAAAATACTATATCTAATGAGGTTAAGGCTTAGTTATGGCAATCTTTAATGTAGATGCAATAAAGGATCAGGCAAAAAAAAACTTTGGAGGTGCATGGGAGACCACGGCAAATCTCATCCCCCAAGGGACAGAAATCTCTCTGCCTAAGAAAGGGAAACCACATCCTGTCAAAGAGCTAATCCAAAAATCTCGCGAAATCTTCTTGGGACTTGGTTTTGACGAAGTAGAAAACTATACCATTCTGCCCGACACCGATGTCATGAAACAGTATGGCCCTGAAGGACTAGTAATCCTCGATAGAGTCTTTTTTCTGGCAGAATTGCCCCGACCCGACATAGGATTAAGTGATAAAAAAATATCCCAAGCACAAAAGATCGCCAAGACAATCGAGACGGAAGCGCTGCAATCCGTTTTGCGAAGCTACAAGCGAGGTGAAATTGAGGCAGATGATCTCATGGAGGTACTCATTACCAAGCTCAGAATTACCGATCATCAGGCTATGGAACTGCTGGACAAGGTATTCCCTGAGCTTAGAGAGATACATCCCATACCATCAAACAAAACTCTTAGAAGCCATATGACTGCTACATGGTTCCACACGCTGGCAGCATTGCAGAACAAGGAACAGTTCCCTCTGGCACTTTTTTCCGTGGGGCCACGATATCGAAATGAACAGAGAGAGGATGCCCATCACCTTAGGGTACATCATTCAGCTTCCATGGTAATCATGGATCCTGAAATATCACTTGAGGCAGGGAGGAAGATAACGGAGGAAATTTTCCATCAGTACGGTTTTGCCGAGGTAAAATTTGAGACCAAAAAGGCAACTTCCAAGTACTATGCTCCTAGATTGGAACAAGAGGTTTTCATTAAATTCAAAGGAGAATGGTTAGAGATCGCTGATATCGGGGTGTATTCTCCCATCGCGCTGGCGAATTTCAATATTAAATATCCAGTATTCAATGCAGGATTGGGCATAGAGCGCATGGCAATGCTTCTCTACGAAGCTGATGATGTAAGAAAACTAGCTTATCCCCAGTTTTCTGTAGTGGACTACTCTGATGATGAAATAGCAGATTCTCTCACCTATATAGAAAGTCCTCATACCGAGAGAGGCAAAAAGATAGCCCAATCAATAGAGAAAACTGCACAAAAACATAAAGATGAGCTCGCTCCATGCGAGTTCACGGCATGGAAGGATAAATCCATTGAAGTCAAAATAATAGAGGAAGAAACGGGCAAGAAACTAATTGGGCCAGCAGGTTTCAACGAAATATGCGTAGCTAATGGCACCATATACAGTGATTTCATGCCTTCAGGAAGATACACAGGAATGAATTATATGAAGGCCATAGCTGCCGGTGCGGCAGCAGCAATCGAAAATAGTCATAATAAGTTAACATACCAGATAAAAACGATAAGACATCTATCTGATCTAAATCTACAAATACCTGAGAGAGTTCTCCAGTACATTGAGGGACAACAGAAGAAAATAGGCGTTGGTGGTGCCGTATTCATCACCATAAAAGCAGAACCACGAGAATAAAAAAGATGGGACAACTCAACAAAAACAAGCTATTAAAAAATCTTCTCCACATGTCCCGCCAACATAGGGACATGATTAATATCATGCCACTGCAAACGGGCAGCCTTCTCACTTCCGCTGCCAAAGAAGCATTAATAGAGTTCGGCGATGGTTATTCCGTGTGCGACTTCTGCCTAGGGAGCCTGGTAAACATACCGAGTCCTCCCATCAAAGATTTCGTACACGAATTACTGCCTCCATTCTTGGGAGCTGATATAGCTACTATAACTCACGGTGCCAGAGAGGGCATCTTCATAATAATGCACTCACTAACTCACCCCGGTGATTCCATTATCGTTGACCGCAATCGACATTACACCACCACCGTAGCTGCGGAGAGCTTGGGGCTGAATTTAATCAAAGTGCCCAACTCTGGCTACCCCGAATTTAAGATAGACGTCAACGACTACATCCCCCTGATAGAAGAACATAAGCCCTCTATGCTCCTGCTCACTTATCCCGATGGCAGCTACGGCAACCTTCCCGATGCCGTGAAGTTAGGAGAGATAGCAAGCAAATACAATATTCCTTACATTGTTAACGGAGCATATTCTGTGGGGAGAATGCCCGTGAATATGACAGAGATAGGCGCCGATTTTATCATTGGCAGCGCTCACAAAAGCATGGCCTCCGCTGGCCCATGTGGAGTACTGGGGATGAAGGAAAAGTGGCAGGAAATAGTGTTGAGAAAATCAAAGTCACACAAAAACAAAGAGATAGAGCTTTTGGGATGCACTCTACGGGGCGTTCCTTTGGTAACTCTCATGGCTTCCTTTCCTCACGTAATGGAAAGGGTTAACCTGTGGAACGAACAGGTTGATAAGGCTCAATGGTTCTCCAGCGAACTGGGAAAAATAGGATTTATCCAACTGGGGGAGAAACCGCACAAACATGACCTGCTAGCCTTTGAAACTCCCATATTCTACGAAATATCTCAGCACATTCGTGAGAGAGGTTATTTTCTCTATAAGGAACTGGAGGAAAGGGGCATATGGGGACCACAACCAGGAATGACTAAAACGACCAAAGTATCCTCTTTCGCCGCCAGCAGAGAGCAGTTGGAATACGTAGTGGATTCCTTCAGAACCATTATCAACAAGTACAGCTAACTGCAGTAACAAAAGCATGTGGATATATACAGATATCAATATGAGTTATCTTCATGCAACTTGGTAACGAAGTGTGAAATTGATCTAGATGCCCATCACCAGAACACCAACAACTCTGGTATACCTAATCCCCAGCCATATCCTGCAATTAGCAACATAAGGTCCTGCCGCAAAACAAAAGAGGCTAGACATCTCTTAAAATAGCCATCAGTAGGTTTAAGCTGAGCGCTAGAGGCAAACTGAAATCTATCTCATAGTTGAAGCAAGCTTTACTTACTCTTCAATAAACTCTTTAGTGCTGGGTATGCGACCAATGATCCTCTCGTCAATGCGAGTAGCCGCATCCAGAGCGCGGCCCATGGCTTTGAATAAAGCCTCTGCCTTGTGATGGTCATCCATGCCGCTGAGTATATTAGAGTAGAGATTTATCCTGGCTTCGGTAGCAAAAGAAATCAAAAAGTGCCGAACCAAATCAGCACAGAGATCGCCTATCCTTTCCCTGCTAAAGGACCCCTCAAATATACTGTAGGGCCTCCCGCTGATATCCACAGCTACCATAACCAGAGATTCATCCATGGGGACAATAGCGTGTGCCATTCGCACTATTCCGCTCTTATCTCCCAGCGCCTGGTTGAAAGACTTACCCAGAGATATAGCTACATCTTCCACTATATGATGCTGATCGTCTCCAGTAGCTGATAGCTTTATGTCAAATAAGCCGTGTCGCGCTAGCTGGGAGATAAAGTGGTCTAACATCCTTATCCCCGTAGTAATCTCAAATTGTCCTGTACCGTCGATATCCAGCTCCACTTTAATGGTCGTTTCCGCAGTATCGCGGATAACCTTTGATCTTCTTCCAGTCATTTCTAAACCTCCCCCATTATTTTTACCTGCCAAAAGCCATCAACCAACTAATTATCCCTCCCCACACCAGGCAGGGCTGTTAGAGCTTCAATTACAGCATCTATTTCTTCCGGTCTACCCACACTTATCCGCAGGAAATTCTCCAATTCAGGATTATCAAAATAGTAACGAATGAAAATGCCCTTCCGGCGCAGATAACTCCATATTTTCCTGGCATCTCCTCCAATAACCTGATTGAGGATGAAATTTCCATGAGAAGGGTAGGGGCGCAACCATTTAATCTCTTTCAGTTTTTTCAGCATCCTTTCCCTTTCCGACACTATCCTTGCCACATTGTGGCGAAGATATTCCACATCAGCCAGCGAAGCCAGTACTGCTACCTGAGCTGCGATATTAACATTATACGGTTGTTTAATTCTCATCAAGCATGCAGCGATTTCTGGAGAGAAAAATCCATAACCAAATCTTAAGCCCGCCAATCCTGCCCATTTGCTGAAAGTGCGCAGTACCACCAGATTCGAATGACCAGTCACTAGATCAACCACGCTAGTATTACCAAATTCGAAATAGGCCTCATCCGTTACCAATATCCTTCCCATACTGAGCAATTCCGAGACCTCCTCACGAGAAATTGGATTGCCCGTCGGATTATTGGGTGAAGTAACAAATATAATCTTGGTTTTCCGAGTCAAAGCCTTCTTTATACCCGCTATATCAAGAGTAAAGTCGCCGTTTCTGGGCACGCTAATCAGCTTGCCCCCATAAACCCCCGTGAGAAAAGAATACATCCCAAAGGTTGGAGGGCAATTAATAACCTCATCTCCTGATTCAAGAAAAAGCTTCAGGACAAGCTCGATCAGTTCATCACTACCACTTCCACAGACTATGTACTGCTGACTGATGCCAGTGTACTTCTCCAGAGCTTGCTTCAAGGCCCTTTGCTCAGGGTCAGGATAAATGTGATAGCGAGGATAATCACTCAGAGCGCGATATACCTGTGGAGAGCAGCCATAGGGATTCTCGTTACCATCAAGTTTGATTATTCTTGCCGATGACAAACCTGTTCCCTCCCTCAGAATTTCAACAGGGTCGATAGGAGTATAACCAGCTATAGCTGTCATCTGCGGTCTCATCAATTTTCTAACGTTCACGCTCTCCATTTTACTAATTATCCTCGTTCTCTCAATCTCACACTCACTGCCTGTGCATGGCCCCCCAACCCCTCAGCCTCAGCGATTACCATAGCCGCCCGCCCCACCTCTCGTACAGCAGTCGCATCCAAAGCGACGACATTGCTAACCTTGAGAAAATCAGCAATGCCGTTACTTGTGT
>JAGYOV010000058.1 GCA_018399375.1 Dehalococcoidia bacterium | reverse complement strand
TATGCTGCCAAACATCGCTATGCCTCAAACTTGTAACCGCTGCCGCGCACCGTTAATAAATGACGCGGAAACGCGGGGTCATCCTCGATCTTCTGACGCAGCCAGCGAACGTGAACATCGACAGTACGGGTGTCTCCGGCATAGTCATAGCCCCACACCCTCTCCAGAAGGACATCGCGGCTAAACACCTGCCCCCGATTTCTCACCAGGAAAGCCAGCAATTCAAATTCGCGATGGCTCAACTCAATAATGGACTCACCGCGAGAAACGCGATGCCGGGCCAGATCTATCTCGAGATCAGCCACTCTAAAGCTTGAAGGTACAGACTCATCGTGGGAAAGCTCATTGCTCTTCAACATTTCCACCCGCCGCAGCAGAGCGCGAACCCGGGCCATAAGCTCCCTCAGCCCGAAGGGCTTGGTCAAATAGTCATCGGCTCCCAACTCCAGACCAACCACTCTATCGACTTCATCTACCTTGGCCGTGAGCATCAGAATTGGAACCAGCATTTCTTTGCGCAGAATGCGGCAAACATCAAATCCATCGATGCCGGGGAGCATAACATCCAGAACGATGGCATCTGGTTTCTCAGCCCGAGCCACTTCCAGCGCCTGAATGCCATCATCTGCGGTAACTACAGCATATCCTTCCTTCGAGAAATTGTACCTAAGCGCATCAAGCAGCGTGCTGTCATCTTCAACGATCAGAATTTTATTCACGGTATTTTCCTTCAGTGAAAGCACAAATCCTCGCTCACCTCCAGGTGAGCCTGCTCAACTTTGCCATCCGGCTGCAGATCGCATCAAGAGTTAATCTATGATGCCTCCAAGGTTACTTTATCCTATTTACTATTATAATAAAACAATTCGCACTCTGATTCCTATCCCTATACATTTCAGGCAGAATAAAAAGAGACAAAACATTGCTATCATCTGTTTCCATGATCAACCACAACTCTCCCGGATCGCCAAACACAACGGCAGAATACTATCGGGCAATACAAGTATAGCTAAGTATAGTTAAGACCAGTCAATAATTCCATCTCCGATTCATGCCAGAGGAGCAAGCCATAATTCAGTAGCTCAAGTAAATCGATAACAAAAGTAAACGCCTTGTTTCTTGAAGGAAATAAAGAAGACAGATATACTTACTTTCTGAAGATAGGCCTATCTTGAAAGTAAGACCGCTACTATTTTTGATGCCAACATGGACAATGTATTCCCAAGATTGCGAGTGCGTAATATAAGATAACCATCTTCTATATAACAATATAAATGATGAGAGGAGAATAAAATTGTGGATTTAGTTTATACAGGGAAAACGAAGGATGTCTATGCTATGGAGGATAGCTGCTATCTATTAAAATTCAAAGACGACGTGACCGGTGAAAACGGCGTGTTCGACCCGGGATCCAACACCGTTGGTCTGACCATCGAGGGAGTGGGGAAATCAGGACTTCGGCTGACCAAATACTTTTTTGAAAAGCTGAATGAATCAGGAATTCCCACGCATTACATAGACGCTGATCTTGAAAAAGTAACCATGACCGTGAAAAAGGCCACTCTATTCGGAGAAGGTTTAGAGGTTATCTGCCGTTACCGGGCGGTAGGAAGTTTCTTGCGGCGCTACGAAAAATACGTTGCCGACGGTCAAGAACTAGATGCCTTCGTTGAGGTTACGCTGAAAGATGACGAACGCAACGATCCACCCATTACACAGGATGCCCTGGACATGCTGGGGCTGCTATCGAAAACAGAATACGAGGTCTTAAAAAATTTAACGCAAAAGATTGGCAACATCATCAAGCAGGAACTCGCAAAAAAGGGATTGGAACTATATGACATCAAATTTGAGTTTGGCAGGATCGACGAAGACTATCACATAGCTCTGATCGACGAAATTTCCGGTGGAAATATGAGAGCCTATCAAAACGGCCGCAGGGTTGAGCCACTGGAGCTGGAAAAATTGATGCTATAGCTGGAGAACCGGCAATTAGCCGCCAACAATCCTCTTATGGTTATTGAAAAAGGTTCAGTAAAAACTCATTTATAGGATATTGGCAGAAAGCTCCTCTAAAATTTTTTCCGGCGTTATTCTCAAGTCCCTTACTCTTGCCCCCGTCGCATCATAGATAGCATTAGCTATAGCTGGAGCTACAGCGTTCAAACCACATTCACCCACACTCTTTGCTCCAAAAGGCCCCGAGGGAGTCGGCTGTTCCACAATTATTACCTCAACATTCGGCATATCAAGAGTAGAGGGTATTTTGTAGTTGGTAAAGCTGTCGCTTTCCACTACACCATTATTACCATTAACCATATACTCCTCAGTTAAAGCATACCCTATACCATGCATAACCCCTCCTTCCAGCTGCCCCTCGACGTTAGTCGGGTTTATAGCTCTACCAATATCATGGGCAAATACTATTTTAAGTAGCTTTGTTGCACCATTATTTATATCCACTTCAACCTCAGCGAATACTGCTGAATAAGGAGGCGGATTCCCCTTCGGCACATAGGAGCATTTTCCTGCGATATTTCGACCCTGTCCCTCAAAATTATAGGTGGCTCTCCTGGTTATATCCTCTACTGAAATCTTATTCTCCAAATCTCCTCTAACGTATATTTGACCATCCCTCACATACATATCGTCAACTCTAGTTGCTAAAATTTTAGACGCTCGCTCTAATAACTGTTGTTTCACTTGTCTAGCCGTTTCAATAATTGCATTGCCTATGACATAGGTCGTCCTGCTGGCATGCTGACCATCATCAAACATAGTTTCATCCGTATCCCCATTGACAACATGTATTTTCCCAATTTGCAACCCCAACTCCTCGGCAGCAATTTGAGCAAGAACTCCAAACATGCCCTGCCCCATTTCACAGCCACTCACCATCAGGTCAGCAGAACCATCAACATTCATCTTTATCATAATGTTACTATGCGTCATCTGCATAGGCTGGGTACCACTAACATGCCTTTGGATTGCCATACCTATGCCTCTCCTTTTTACACCTTCTTTTGTTCCCCCCATCTTTTCTCTCCAGCCTATCTTGTCCATTCCCAATTTAATGCATTCCTCCAGCGCACAGCTCTCAATTGGCAGGGAAGCAGTCCAGCCCGGATCTCCTGCCCTCCTGTAATTTTTTAATCTGAACTCTACAGGATCCATACCCACCCTTCTCGCAGCTACATCCACCACTTGCTCTAGAGCCCACATCGCTTGAGGATTACCATATCCACGATAACCGCCCGAAATGGGAATATTAGTGTATACAATATCTGCTTCAACTGATACGTTAGGACAACGGTAAAGAGTAGCAAACATAGCCATGCATACATTCGTAGTGGTCCCGCTAAGAGAGTAATATGCACCACTATTTGCAGTTAACTTACCCTGTAATGCCGTTATAGCGCCATCATTTTTCACTCCCATTTTAACTGCGATCGTAAATGGCTGCCGGCTCTGGGTAGCGATGAATTGCTCTTCGCTACTATACTCCAACTTTACTGGCTTGCGAGTCTTCCTCGCCAATGCAATACATATTGGCTCAGCGCGGAGGGTAAGTGCATTACCAAAACTACCTCCTACAAACGGAGTTATCCACCTGATCTTTCCTTCTGGAATATCAAATATATCAGCGATCTTATGCCTGGCAAGATAAAGTAACTGGGTAGGTGACCAAACCGTGAGTCTCCCAATCGAGTCAAAACTTGCTATACATGCGCTTGGCTCCAACGGGCAATGTAGCTGCTTGGTCGTGTTGAAGGTCTCTTCTATCATAACGTCAGCTTCTTGAAAACCCTTCTCTATATCACCTATAGCACCTGGAAAAGAGATATGGCGAGCGATGTTACCATTAGCAAAATCATGTATCTTAGGAGCACCTGGCTTCATGGCCTCCACAACATCAAATACAGCTGGCAATGCTTTATACTCTACCTCTATTAGATCTAATGCGGCCTCAGCAACCTTCCTATCTCTAGCTGCTACTGCAGCTATTGCATCACCAACAAAACGGGCCTTATTGCTGAGAACATATTGATCTCGCGGATCATTTTTGGCTATCTCTTCCGGAACTAAAAGATCAGTAAGACCAGAATTGAACAACTTAACAGGTATATCTTCGGAGGTGATTACAGCCTCTACGCCAGGCAATTTCTCAGCCTTAGATTTATCTATTTTCAAGATCATGGCATGAGCATAAGGGCTCCTCAACACTTTACCAAATAACATTCCGGGCAGCTTGATATCTACTGTATACTTCGCTTCCCCGGTTACCTTGGCAGGAGCATCTATTCTAGGAAGGCGTTTACCAACTACTGATAACTCCCGTTCCATGCTATGCACCTCCCTTTTTCATTATCTGCGCTGCAGCAAGTACAGCATCAACTATTTTGACATAGCCAGTACACCTGCAAAGATTGCCCGAAAGAGCCTCTTTGACCTCGTCCCTGCTGGGATTGGGATTATCATCCAACAATGCCTTAGCGGTTAAAATCATCCCTGGCGTGCAAAACCCACATTGTACAGCTCCACAATCTACAAAAGCTTGCTGGATTGGGTGTAAATTATTACCACTGGCCAAACCTTCAATTGTAACTATGTTTTTCCCTTGAACGGTTATAGCTAGAGTTAAGCAGGAGAGCTGAGGCTTATTATCAATCAGTACAGTGCATGATCCACACTCACCCACTCCACAGCTGGATTTCGTCCCGGTTAGTTCCAGATGATCTCTTAAAACTTCCAACAGACTTGTACATGGTTCTATCAGCAACTCACATTCACGCCCATTTATTGTAAACCTGGCAATCTCTTTACTCATGACATCGTCCTCTCTATTAAACCGTTAATGAAAGCTACCTTAACTGCGACCAGAGATGCTCTAGAGTGCTCTTGACTAAAAGACCCACTTCTCTCCTGCGGTAGTCTGCTCGCGATCGAGGTTTCGTTTCCTCTGCAGCAGCTTGAGCAACTGCCTCTATTAATTTGCTTTCCAGCTTCTCCCCTTTAATTATTTCCTCTGCTTCTCTGGCTCTAAACGGCTTGGGGCCCACCGACCCCAGAGCTATCCTTGCCCCTTTACAAACTCCACGATCGAGATCCATTCCCAACAAAGCAGCTACGCCAACTAGAGTCTCATCTACCACCGTTCTCTTAGTTACCCACTGATAATCAGCCACGCTATCAGATGGAGGACAAGGTATTTGAATCTCAGTAACTATTTCTTCTCCAGTGATAGCAGTCTGGAAAGGGCCGGTAAAGAACTCATCTACGGGTATTATTCTCTCCCCTTGCAAGCTAACAACTTTCATTTGAGCTTCTAGTACCAATAACGCAGGTATGGTATCTTGCGATGGCCCTGCCATACAGATGTTACCCCCTATAGTTCCCATACGACGGACATGAGGAGTGCCTACCTTATTACAAGCCTTGGCCAATAGCTGGAATTTTTCTCTAATAATGGAAGAACTCGCTATAGAATGGTGGCTGACTAGGGCACCGATTCTTAGCCCCTCTTCTGCCCCAAAGTCTATGTGCTTTAGTTGAGAAATGTCATTGATGTAAACCACATATTGAGGAGCTATCTTTTGCCTTTTCATCGATGGAATAAGATCAGTGCCACCAGCGAGAACTTTCGCCCTATCACCATATTTATTCAGTATCTGTACAGCCTCTTCTACTGTATTGGGATGAAAATACTGAAAGCTTTTCAATGTTGTAATCATATAGTTTGTCTCCTTTCCTCCAATGAACCTCTGTATTAAAAATAGAGTGTGCCCTTTATATATGTATAATTCTAATTACTTTGTAATAGCCCCCATTTATCAAGCTCACCACATCTTTAAGCTTGTTACAATATCATGTAGGCTCAATTCTTCCAACCCCTGACAGCTTTCCTCTTCGGCAATTACTTTTGACGCACACCATCCAATGCAATCTCCGCATGATAAAAACAACGCGCTTAACCTTCAGGGAATTGTTCCCCGCTGTATATGCAACACAGCATGGCTGGATATTACTATTCCTGGGAATTATAAATTACCTGTAGAGAAACACTACCCGCTACTCATCGAGTTGCAATCATGCGCTCTCCAGAAAAGCAAAATATCTAAAAAATACCTATGCCGCCACGCCTTCCATGTGAAAGACTTCTTTCAGAAAGGCAGTAACTTCTCTCCTGATAGCATTGTGGTTCATAAAGATAGTATTATGTTCTGCCTCAAGCCATATCAGGCGTGGCTGGCCAAGCGCTTCCCACATCTCGAGTGTAGATTCTCTCGGCACGAAGTCATCGCTTTTAGCGTTGATCATTAACATGGGTCTCCCCCGCAAGCTGGGCGCAA
>JAGYOV010000057.1 GCA_018399375.1 Dehalococcoidia bacterium | reverse complement strand
CGAATTTTCCGCCAAGTGGATGAAAACCATCGCACAGGAACGTGGCCGCAACATGGAGGAGGCCGAGCTAGCAGTAACGGAAAGCAAATCTTTCACCGACGTCGATGCCCTTGAGCTTAATCTCATCAACTTTAGAGCAGATAACCTGGAAGATCTAATCTCTAAAATAAATGGCACAGAGGTTACGTTGGCCAACGGCAAAGAGGTCACCATAGATACCACCAGCTATGGGTTGAGGGAAAATGAGATGAATGTCATCGAACGCTTCCTGCTCACGATAAGCGATCCAAACATCGCCTATATTCTGATGACGCTGGCCACGATAGGTTTAATCACAGAGATATCCAACCCGGGAATGATATTCCCAGGAGTAGCCGGTGGCATAAGCCTGCTGCTATCTTTCTACTCACTGGGGGTACTCGATGCATATTGGGGAGGCGTTGCACTCATTTTACTGGGCATTGGCCTCCTCATCGCGGAAATCTTTACCTCTAGCTTTGGATTGTTGACTGGTGGAGGTATAGTGGCGCTGGTCACAGGGTCACTGGTGCTGTTCAGCCACAGTCCGGGGGTAGAAATCGACCGTGGTCTCATTGCCGGGGTAACGGTCGGCATCGCTGCTTTCTTCATCTTTGCCGTTGGCGCTATCGTTAGGGGGCAAAAACGCCACAAAGCTACTGGCGCCGAGGGCATGGTGGGGAGAGCGGCAATAGCCAGGACTCCCCTTGACCCCGAAGGCAAAGTTCTCGCTGAAGGTGAGCTCTGGAATGCCATAAGCGAGGGAGAAAGGATAGAGCCCAGAGAAGAAGTAATAATAACCAGAGTAGAAGAATTGAAGCTGTGGGTAAAGAGAAAAACAAAGAATAAAAAAGGGGTTGATTGACTATGGAGATATCAGGGGCAGTTATTGCAGCTATAATTTGTGGTGTCGTATGTATTGGCCTTATCATCTATGCTATCATTCGAGGTCAGAGACGAAAGCTATCTACAGGAATAGAGGATATGATAGGTAAAACGGCTATAGTGCAGACAGCCCTCAACCCCAAAGGCACTGTCTTCGTTGAGGGTGAAGGCGAGGTATGGTCTGCCATTCTAGAAGGAAAAAGCAACAATACAGTAGAACCAGAAGAGGAGGTGATTATAACCAAAGTTGCAGGGCTAAAATTGTGGGTAACTAAGAAGGAAAAGGAGGAGAAATGAGTAACTTCATTGTTTATTTTGTAATCGCCATAGTGGTGATAATTTTGCTATCAAACGCCCTTAAGATCGTTCAGGAGTATGAAAGGGGCGGCGTTTTCCGCCTAGGACGCTTCGTCGGCCTCAGGGGGCCCGGCCTGATATTCCTCATTCCCTTTATTGAGCGCATGAGAAAAATTGACCTGCGCGTGATTACGATGGATGTCCCTCAGCAGGAATGCATGACCGTGGATAACGTCACCGTTACCGTGGATGCCGTAATTTACTTCCGCGTGGTAGATGCTGCAGAAGCCATACTCAAGGTGCTGGACTACATAAAGGCCACCTCGCTGCTGGCACAGACTACCCTGCGAAACGTCGTAGGACAATCCGAACTGGATGACGTGCTGTCTCACAGGGATCAACTTAACGAAAAGATACAGGCAATCGTGGATGAAGGGACAAACCCATGGGGAATAAAAGTGAGCATGGTTGAAATCAAGGATGTAGAATTGCCACAGGTAATGCAGCGAGCCATGGCAGCTCAGGCTGAAGCGGAAAGAGACCGCAGGGCCAAGGTCGTCCATGCTGAAGGAGAATACCAGGCAGCAGAAAAGCTAGCACAGGCAGCCAAAGTTATCGCAACCCAGCCTTCAGCCATGCAACTGCGTTATCTGCAAACGCTAGGCGCTATCGCTGAGGACAAAAACAGCACTATCCTGTTCCCACTTCCTATGGACATGATAACTCCCTTCCTTGAGAGAGCAATGAAGAAACCCGAGAAGGAGTAATACGCAGGGGTGACAAACCCGAAACTACGCGTTTTGGGCATAGCGGGCAGTCCGCGCTGTGGTGGCAACACTGACCTCCTGCTAGAGCAAGCTCTGGCAGGAGCTGTTGCAGCAGGAGCCCGAACGCGCAGAATTAACAGCAGGGAGCTTAACATAGCTCCCTGCTTCCATTGCGATAAATGTCTGCCAGAAGGCAAGTGCGCCACGGACGATGATATGCAATGGCTCTACCAGGAGTTACACCAAACTGATCACCTCATTCTATCTGCCCCCATTTTCTTTCTGGGACTGCCAGCCCAGGTAAAGGCTATGATCGATCGTTGCCAGGCACTCTGGGTTAGGAAATATCTGCTCAAAGTTACTCCTCCCATCACTACGCAGGGCAAGCGCAGGGGCTTATATATATCCACGGCAGGCAACAACCGCCCCAACACTTTCCAAGCATCCATAGCCACAGTAAAAGCGTGGTTCGCGACTCTGGACATTAAGTATTCAGCTGAATTGCTTTTTGCCGGTATGGATACAAGAGATGCCGTAACAACTCACCCCACAGCACTGAGAGAGGCTTTTCTTGCAGGAGAAAAGCTAGTCAAAGGTTGAAAGTTCCTTTGAAGGGGAAAAAACAGAAAGAAAATTAATGCGCCAGCCCAACGATGTCAGCTATTCTCTCTATCTTTTTCTCGCACATGAATTCTTCTATTCCCTGCAATATAGCGAGGCTAATGCCAGGGTCGGCAAAGCTGGCAGTGCCGACCTGTATAGCGCTAGCTCCACACATAATAAACTCCAGAACATCGCTAACTGAAGAGATCCCACCACAACCAATTACAGGAATTTGCACAACTTCAGAGACCTCGTAAACCATGCGCAAAGCCACCGGCTTGATAGCGGGGCCAGAAAGTCCTCCCATCACATTCCCCAAATATGGTTTCCCTGCGCGGACATCGAAAGCCATTCCTTTCAGGGTATTGATAAGAGAGATAGTATCAGCACCTGCTTCTTGAACTGCCAAAGAAATTGCCTTGATGTCCGTCACATTTGGGCTTAGCTTGACCATCACCGGCAAACTGCTGGCCGCTTTAACCGCTGCAGTCACCCGTGCTGCAATTCCCGGAGTCATGCCAAACTCCATTCCACCCGCTAATACGTTAGGGCAACTAATATTCACTTCTATGCCTCTCACTCCAGGCACCCCCTCCAACCTAGATGCCACCTCAACGTACTCCTCTATACTTTCCCCGGCGATATTAACTATCACCGGAACTTCCCATGTTGCCCACATGGGAGCTTTTTCTCTGATCAGAGCTTCAACGCCAATATTTTCCAGGCCCACAGAGTTAAGCAACCCGGATGCAGTCTCCACCAAACGCGGCTGAGAATTGCCTTTACGGGGAGCAAGAGTAGTCCCCTTGCAGATGATAGCCCCCAGCTTTTGTATATCAATCAGCTGTGCATACTCATCGCCATAACCAAATATCCCCGAAGCTACCATCACGGGATTTGCAAGAAATAACCCCGCGGGATGAACCGGGGCCAGCTGAACGCGCAGATCAGGAGACTTAACCATACCCTAGAATATAATTATATCCCAAGGGGAAGAGAAAGAATACCGCTATATATAAATCGGCTCATATGCCATAATAAATTCAGGTGAGAGTGTCTTTCCATGGCAGGGATCCAGCACACAAGGGGGTCAGAAAATGCAGGATCCAAAATATACGGTCCGTTTAATGAAGGAAGAAGATGTTCCGCAGGTGACAGAAATCGACCGCGAGGTCTTTCCCACCGAGTGGATGTTCCGCCTATCATCATCCTACTACAAAGAGTTTAAAAATCCTCTGGCATACTACCTGGTAGCTTCTACGCAAAGCGATGCGTTTACCAAGTCAAAGATGCTGTCCCTAACTCAGCTACCTCTCTTCAAGGACTTTTTCAATAATGCGCATGATGACTATCGTGAAGAGCAGAACTCACAAAACCCTTATATCGTTGGCTTCGCTGGCCTGTGGATGATGGCGCACAATGCGCATATCATGTCCCTCGCAGTAAGAGATAGATATCGCAACCAAGGGATAGGTGAAGCACTGCTAATAGCCGTAACCGAACTCGTAAGCAATTTGGATGCCAATATGATAACTCTGGAAGTACGCTCCTCTAACGATGTTGCTCAAGCGCTTTATAAAAAACACGGTTTCAGAGAAGTAGGCTACCGTTCCCGATACTACTCTGATAATGGAGAGGATGCCGTCATAATGAATACGGATAGCCTCAGCACAGCTTCGTTCCAGTTGTCTTTCCGAATCTTAAAGGAAGAACACATACGTAAATATAACAATATCTCTCTGGAAATCTCCTGACGCCAATCCATACTCCGCGCAAAGGGCAACTATCAACAGACTTAGCTTATACCTATGGCATATCGCACACAGTTATTAACTAAATGCAGGTGTTTCGTCGTGTTTATAATCCAGAACTTACTTTTGGTAGGTCTTTTGATACAATTGTAGCCAAACAACCAGCGCAACTCAGGAAAAGGAGAAATTTCCATTAAATTATTCCAAGAGACAAGAGGACGATCTATAGGTAGCCAGAAGATAGCACTCTATATCCACATACCATTCTGCCTGCACAGGTGTAACTATTGTTCCTTTGTATCGTATTCCCACCGCGAGCAGGATATCCCCGCGTATATCAATGCTCTGCATGAAGACCTATCCCTAAACGCTTCTGGCCAGCCAGTATCCAGCTTATATCTTGGCGGAGGAACGCCAAGCCTGCTTTCTTACCAGCAGGTTGATGACATATTATCTACAGCCCGCTCGCTCTTCAAGATAGATGAGGCAGCAGAAACGACCATTGAAGTCAACCCGGGAACTGTAGAAAAGGCATATCTGGCAAACATCAGATCCTTGGGGATCAACCGACTGAGCCTGGGAGTGCAGAGCCTGCACGATGACGATCTCGAGCTCCTCGACCGCATTCATACCTCGGAAGGAGCCAGAAACGCCGTGCAATATGCTCGAGAGGCCGGCTTTAGTAACGTCAACCTGGACCTCATCTATGGGGTACCGAGACAGTCTCTATCGCGTTGGCAGAATACGTTGAATGAAGCTATAGAGCTGGGAGCAGAACACCTCTCCCTGTACCCGCTTCGGCTCGAGGGAGATGAACCGCTATATAAAACAATTGAAAGGGGCGAGCTGCCTCCTTTAGATCCCGATCTGAGCGCAGACCAGTATGAAATGGCAGAGGATATACTGGCAGCACATGGTTATCTACACTACGAGATATCAAACTGGGCCAGGGAAGGCAGAGAATGCCAGCACAACCTGGTCTACTGGCACAACTTACCTTATCTTGGCGTAGGTGTCGCTGCACATTCTTACATCCATGGCTACCGCTTCGCTAACACGAGAAATCTGGATAGTTATATTGAAGCACTTTCACAGGGAATACCACTGGTCAGAGAGATGATTGAGGAAATCAGCCCAGAAATGGAACTTGCTGAAACTATCATCCTGGGATTGAGACTAAACTCAGGAGTAGCTGCAGATGACATACGCGCTCGATTTGGCGTAGACTTAATGGACGCATACTCTCAAGAGATCAATGACCTGACCTGCCTGGAACTCCTGGAAAGCAGCGCCAGTGGCATCTCCCTCACAAGGAAGGGCAGGCTACTAGCCAATGAAGCCTTCTGGCGATTCCTCCCAGAATCGGGAAAAGAGGGTTAAACCAAAAGAAACTCAACAAAACAGGTTTGCAGAGCAAATTATAAACGGAGATATTCATATTCATAAAGATGGACCAACTAATTACAAGAAATTTTTGCATCATTGCACATATCGATCACGGTAAATCGACACTAGCCGATCGCCTGATAGAGATGACAGGAGCTATGCCCGGCGAGAGCTTGCGCGATCAGGTAATGGACAGCATGGATCTGGAAAGAGAACGAGGCATCACCATAAAGGCAAAGGCCATTCGCCTCAACTACCTGTCAGGGGATGGCAAAAACTACAGATTGAACCTAGTAGATACGCCAGGCCACGTAGACTTCTCATATGAGGTCTCTCGCACCATCGCTTCCTGTGAAGGAGCAGTACTGATAATAGACGCCACTCAAGGCATTCAGGCCCAGACTCTAGCGAACGTATACATGGCCATGGAACACAAGCTGGAAATCATCCCCACAATCAATAAAATAGATTTGCCTGGAAGCGAACCAGAACACGTTATGGAAGAAATAGAGAGCGTACTGGGATACGATAGGGAAAATGTGGTTCTCATAAGCGCCAAGACCGGGCAGGGAGTATCTCAACTACTGGAAGAAATAGTCAAGCGCATTCCTCCTCCCAAGGGCAAAGCAGATATGCCGCTGCGGGCGCTTATCTTTGACTCGCATTATGA
>JAGYOV010000056.1 GCA_018399375.1 Dehalococcoidia bacterium | reverse complement strand
ATAATGGTTTGATTGAACAATATAACTCGCGCTTCGTGGCGCTGATGAGAGAATAGATCTATCTGGAGCGAGGGTTATATTTTATCGCTGGATATAGAATGGGAATGCGCGGTGAAATTCAATTGAAGTTGGCCTTTTCTCTTTTTATAAGCTTATGAGTGAGGTCTTCTTTGTCAGTAGGTATGCCAGCCCGCTGGGAGAATATATTCTCGTCAGCTCTCGGGAGGGAATCGCGCACGTAGCTCTCAATGGCGACGAGGATGATTGCATTGCGCGATGGCAGCAAAAAGGAGTACAGCTATGCGGTGCGGGCGAGTATAACGATTTTCTGGCACATGAGCTCGATGCTTATTTTGCCGGTAGGCTATATCAGTTTCGCGTACCTCTTGACTTGCGAGGGACGCCATTTCAGCGCAAGGTGTGGAAGTTGATATGCTGTATCCCCTATGGAGAGACTCGCTCGTACCGAGACCTAGCAAATAACCTGGGTTGTGCAGCTCTTGCACGGGCTGTTGGTAGGGCGTCTGGCAATAATCCCGTGGCTATTGTGGTTCCTTGTCATCGCGTTGTTGGAGCAACTGGCAAACTGGTTGGTTATACTGGTGGTCTGTATAGAAAGCGAGCTCTGCTGGAGCTCGAATCTGTCGTTGGATATAAAAATCTGGCTTATGTTTATAGAGCAGATCTAGTGCCCTGATTGCATTGTGCTTGCATATTATGCATTTGAAACAAGCATTACTCCTGTAGATAGCTTGTGGTTATGTTTGTTGCTTGTCATGTGGTCCTGGATCCGTTGTGAAAATTTCGCTTCATAGTTGGGTATGTCAAAAGAGCTTCATGGCAGAGGCGATCAGCCATCCGAGGGCAATGCAGAAGGGGAAAGTAAGAATCCAGGTAAGTATGATGTTTCTGGCAATTCCCCAGCGTACGGCAGATAAGCGCTTTATGGTGCCTGCTCCCATTATAGATGTGCTTATGCAGTGAGTAGTGCTTACCGGGATGCCAAGGTAAGAAGCAATCTCGATTATAGCGGCAGCTGAGGCCGTAGCTGCAAATCCCTGAGTGGGGCGCAGTGTGGTCATTCTGAGGCCTAGGGTCTGAATGACTCGCCATCCACCAAAAAGTGTTCCCAGGCTAATTGATATTGCTGAAGCTGCGACAGCCCAGAATGGAATGCTGAAATCTCCTGATTCGTAATATACCATTAAAGCCATGGATATCAGGGCGATGGGCATCTGCCCGTCGTTTTTGCCGTGGCTGTAAGATAGGAAAGCGGCTGCAGCGATCTGACCGTTGCTGAACAAACGGCGCGCTTTTGAGAGAGCCCATTTGCGGAAGATCCATACTATGGCTAGCATTGTCAGGAAACCTACGGTAAATCCCAGGAGAGGAGCAATGCCGACGGCAGAAAATACTTTGCCCAAAACTCCCCATGATATGATTTTGGTGCCGGAGGTGGCAATTCCTGATCCAACCAGCCCAGCAACCAGCCCATGGGTTAAACTTATGGGCATACCGATGCGGGTCGCTATGAAGGCCCAGATAATAGCTGATCCTACTCCCGCGAGCACGATGTTCATGGTCAGGGCCTCGGGTGAGATAATGTTCTTGCCGATAGTTATAGCCACTGCGTTGCCTGTGGCTGCTCCAAGGAAGTTGAAACAAGCTGCCATGATTATGGCAGCTCGTGGGGAAAGGCTGTGAGTACCGATTGCCGTGGCAATGGCGTTGGCAGCATCATTAAAACCATTGGCGATACCGAAAGCGATAGCTATTGCTATTATCCCGATCAGTAACGCCAGGGATTCAGACATTCTTCAAGACGACCCCTTCAAGGATATCGGCTACATCCTCGCCTCGGTCGGTGGCACTCTCCAGATGCTGGTATATTTCGCGCCATTTGATGATAAAACACGCATCATAACAATTGTGGAACAACTCGGCAGTAGCAGCATGATGTATATCATCAGCTTCATTTTCCAATCTGTTGATCTCTACACATTCCTCCAGAATCTTCTTAAATTGTTCTCGGTGGCGCAAATATGGCAATATTTCGCGCAGCTTGTAGGTTATCTTGGTTATGACGAGAGCTAGATCTCGGGATTTATCCATAGGTTGTTCTACCTGATAAAGATAAGCTGTTCTGCCAGCAGCCTCGATATAATCCATTATATCATCCAGAGTATGTGCCAGGAGAGCAATATCTTCTCTATCAATTGGCGTTACGAAAGAGGCATGCAGTCTCTGCATTATTTCATGGGTTATAGAATCTCCTCGCATCTCGAGCTCTTTGAGTTGTTTCGCCTTAAGTTCAACATCTCGATAGTCCTCGAACAGATTAACCAGCTTCTCGGCACCAGCAACCAGATTGGTAGACTGCTGTTCAAACAAATCGTAGAATTTCGTGTCTTTGGGAGCCATCAAGAACTTGGCCATACTGTATTACACTTGCTCCTCGTAGGGAAGTGAAAATAGAAGCGAGAAGCTGCCCTTCTTTCCTTCTCTGACGTTTGCCCGGGTGTTCTCACCGTCGATACTTTTTGCCAAACGCCCTGAAAATGTTCTAACATATTCTCCTGGCTATAAGTAATCTCCTAGATATTTTCCCCCTGAAATATACCATTGTAGCCCTGATCAACTCCCTCGCCGAGGTGTAAAAATATAAGCTGCAATGCACGGGCATTCCTGTATAAATGAAACCCTTCAGGATTGTACACTGTAAGTAAGGATTGGGATCTCCCTGAATATCCTGCATCCCAGGCAGCAGTATGTATGCTAACGCCACAGCGCAGAAAGCTGGAACGCGGTAAGCCCAGGGCGATGATGTTCCTTGGCAGATGAACGATTTCATTGTAGGTGATCTGGTAACACCCCGCGGGTAAATTAATTCCTGAGGAGTTGCCGAACAGCGAAGGAGAACAGGAGGATAAGATTCTATCCTTGTTGCTAAAACCCATGCTGCCTGCCGAGGAGAACGAGACTACTTCTCTTATAGTCAGATCAATTCCGTTGGGTTGTATTTGCTCCTGAAAGTGTGGTGCATCCTCGATCAGAGGAGGGGTTTCATTTAATAAAACCTCTATGTTTGCCCTCGTTAGGATGAAAGACTTCTCTGTCATGCTGCTTGCAATAATCGAATGTCCTACTCTACGAAAGTTGCTTTTTTCTCTCGATTGCTTTCTTTGCCGCTTTAGCGATCTCTTTATCGGTCAGGCCATATCTCTGTAGCAGTTCACTGGACTTGCCCGATGCGCCATATCTTTCACCCAGGTTGACATATTCCATAGGCACTGGCTTTACCTTGCTGCTTGCCATGGCAACCCTGCTGCCCAGCCCTCCGTGGGCTATGTGTTCTTCCGCTACGACAAGAGCTCCTGTCTCTAAAGAAGCGCTGATTATGGCTTGCTCATCAAGGGGGTTGATAGTAGACATATTAATTACGCGACATTCTACGCCCTGTTCCGCCAGATAGTTCGATGCTTCCAGTGCTCTGGCTACCATAATGCCAGTGGCTATGATGGTGACGTCTTTGCCTTCCCGCAAGGTTACAGATTTGCCGATGGCGAAAGAGCAGCTTTCGAAGTAGACAGCGGGTACTTTTGGACGGCCCAATCTAACGTAAACGGGGCCATGAGTATCTGCCACTGCCTTTATAGCTTCAGCCGTTTCCATAGCATCAGCGGGTACAATTACCGTAAATCCGGGCAAAGCACAGTATAGAGCTAAATCCTCGATAGCCTGGTGGGAAATGCCATCTTCTCCCACGGATATTCCTCCGTGAGAGGCGACGATTTTGACGTTCAATTTCGTCTGTGAAAGGCATATCCTCACCTGGTCAAAGCAGCGGCAGGCGGCGAAAACGGCAAAGGTGCTGACAAAAGGGATCTTCCCTGAAGCAGCTAGCCCTGCAGCTATGCTTATCATGTTCTGTTCTGCCAGCCCACAGTCGAAAAATCGCTGGGGGAACTCGCTGGCAAAGTAGTGGGTCATTGTTGAGGGTGACAAATCTGCATCCAGAACGACGATATCTGGATTTTGCCTGCCGAGAGCTATAAGACTCTTGCCATAAACTTCTCGGGGTGCTAATTCCTCCATTGAAACATCTTTCCCCTCTTGCTAATTTTCTCTACCATGATGATGTGCTATGCCAGTTCATTTAGCGCTCTTTCAGTTTCTTCCGGCGAGGGAGCTTTGCCGTGGAATGATGCCTTGTTTTCCATGAAGCTTACTCCTTTGCCCTTGATTGTGTGAGCTAAGATAATCGTAGGCCGAGTTTTGATCTCCCTGGCTTTATCCAGAGAGGACAGGATCTGATTGAAATCATGCCCATCTATCTCGATGACGTGCCAGCCAAAAGCCTGCCATTTCTCTCTCAGGGGCTCCAGTTGCATTATGTTCTTGGTCCAGCCGGTAAGTTGTATACTATTGTAGTCTATGATAGCTGTGACATTATCTAGCTTGAAATGGGCTGCTGACATAGCAGCCTCCCATATTTGTCCTTCGTTGCATTCTCCATCGCCAAGCAGGACATATGTCCGGTGTGTTTTTGCGTCCAGCCTGGCGGCCAGAGCGACACCAATAGCGAAGGATAAGCCCATGCCGAGAGATCCAGCTGACATTTCCACTCCCGGCGTAACGTTCATGTCCGTATGCCCTTGTAAGCGGCTATCCAGCTTTCTCAGCGTTTTCAGTTCCTCTATGGGGAAATAGCCGCTTTCCGCGAGCGCAGCATATAAAATAGGTGCGGCGTGTCCCTTGCTCAATATAAAGCGGTCACGGTTTGGCCATCGCGGATCTTTAGAGTTGTGGTACATTACTTTGAAATATAACGCTGTTACGATTTCTGCTGCGGATAGAGAACCTCCAGGATGTCCGCTCCCTGCTGTGGCTATCATGGAGACCACGTGGCGGCGCAACTTTCTGGCCATTTCCTCGAGATCGGTCAGTGAAAAATCAAAAGCGTTTGCTGGCAGCATCTTATTATGCAGTAGATTTTAACCCAAGCATGTCCTTTATGTCCATGAGGCATCGCGTATTTATTATTGAGAGTGTTCCTTCAGCTGAGGTATAATGGCTTCGTGGTTATAGATTTCCATACTCATATATTCTCCCCCAGAATAAAGGAGAGGCGCGATGAATATAGCGGGAGGGATGCCTGTTTTGGATTGCTTTATTCCAATGCGAAGGCAAAGCTGGCAACTGCAGAAGAACTCATCGCCAGCATGGATGAAAGTGGCGTTGACCGTTCGGTAGTTCTAAATATTGGTTGGACGGAGATGGACCTTTGCCGGGAGAACAACGATTATATTCTGGAATCCGTCGCGCGATATCCTGATAGGCTCGTAGGTTTTTGCAACGTTAATCCAGGAGATGGAGATGCTGCTGTTAAAGAGTTGGAAAGATGCGCTCTCGCGGGAGCTAAAGGCGTTGGAGAGATGAGGTCCGATGTTCAAAGTTTTGACCTTGCAGATGGAGTTCTGATGAAGCCCCTTGTTGATTTCGCAGTTGGTCATGGCATGATCTTTCTTACGCATGCATCTGAACCTGTAGGGCACGATTATGTTGGTAAGGGTGATATAACGCCAGGGATTCTATATTCTCTGGTGAAGACGTTTCCTGATTTAAATTTGGTGTGTGCTCATTGGGGAGGTGGCTTGCCCTTTTATGCTCTTATGCCCGAGGTGGCTAAAGCGCTGGAAAATGTTTTTTTTGATACTGCAGCGACCAATTTTCTTTACCATGATCAAATATTTCAACATGTGAGCGACATTGTGGGTAGTGGTAAAATACTTTTTGGCAGTGACTATCCTCTGGTTTCGCAGAGTAGAATTATCTCCAGAATTCAAAATCTTGATATTTCTCAGGGGGAAAAGGATAAGATCCTGGGGGAAAATGCTCGAAGTCTTTTAGCTGGTGCTTCTGGAGGCAAAGTTGTCTCTTGATTCTGAAAAGATTCGTTCGTTTATCGCTATAGACTTGCCATTGGAAGTTAAAGAAGAGTTGGCGAGGCTCAGAGATGAAATGGGTAAAGATGAACACGGGCTTGTTAGGTGGGTCAAGATTGCAGGTATCCATCTAACGCTGAAATTTCTGGGCAATATCTCCCCTGAGCAGGTGCCAGAGATAACTGAAGTTATAATGGAATCGCGTAGAGGAATTTCTCCCTTCGAGTTGGAACTTGCGGGAGTGGGGGCTTTTCCGAAACCGGAGCGCCCTCGAGTTATCTGGGTTGGTATAAAAGGTGAGGTAGGCCAGTTGATGAAACTGCAGCTTTCTCTTGATTTATCTCTGGCTCGCCTTGGATTTTCTCGTGAAGTGCGGCCATTCGCAGCACATTTGACGATAGGTCGCGTTCAACAGGACGTATCTTCCGTACAGCTGAGCAAACTCGGGAAGCTGGTTACGGCAGCTATTTTTGATAGTACGAGCGCTTTCCAGGTAAAATCTGTCGACTTGATGAAAAGCCAGCTTACGAGGGAAGGCGCAAGATTGCTCTTTCCTAAGCTTCCTAGGATTCATCGC
>JAGYOV010000055.1 GCA_018399375.1 Dehalococcoidia bacterium | reverse complement strand
CCGTAGTACCTCCCATGTCGAAGCAAAAAATTTCAGACAGGTTGAACATTTTGCCATAGTACTGGCCGGCAATGACCGCCGCCGTCGGCCCGGATTCAATGACCCTTACAGGGAATTGTGCAGCGGTCTCAGCAGAAGTAATGCCTCCACTGGCAAGCATGATGAACAATTTCCCCGTAGACCCAAGCGCTTCCAGCCGGTGAGACAACTTGGCCAAATAGGTACCTGTCAGTGGTTTCACATAAGCATTAGTCGCTGTCGTGCTCGTCCTCTCATACTCTTTTATCTGAGGCAAGACCTCATAGGAGATCGAAACAGACACATCAGGGGCTTCCTTCGCAAGGATATCCCGCAGCATAAGCTCGTGGACAGGATTCTCGTAGGAATTTAACAGGCAGACCGCTATGGAGGTTACCCCTTGATTTACTAGATTGCGGACAACCTCTCTCGCATCCTCAGGATCCAGAGGTTTCAATATGGTACCATCGCTACGGATCCTTTCATCTACTTCCAGCCGTAGAGGCCTCGGGATAAGAGGTACGGGGTACTCTGCAAAAATATCATATGGAGCATATCTAATTTCTCTACCAAGCTCCAGAGTATCTCTAAACCCTTTGGTGGTAATTAGCCCCGTTTTAGCTCCCTTTCTTTCGATAATGGCATTGATAACCAGGGTAGTACCGTGTATTACTTCATCCAGTTTACTAACAAAACCCGGCTCTTTCGCTGCTAATGCCAAGACACCTTCCTCTACAGCATCAGATGGATCTCTGGGAGTAGTCAAACACTTATGAATCTTAATATCACCCGTCTCATCATTCAGCAGGACAAAGTCAGTAAAAGTGCCTCCTATATCACACCCCAGCCTATAGACTTTATCAGACATATTTACCTCCTATTTTCTATTGCTTAACTTTTGCAAAGGTATTAAGTTTACGACTCCGCTAAATTGCTGTCAACTAGCCTCTTTCCTAATCATAGATAGTGTTACATTCAAGCAGCTTTACTGGCACACCTGTTTCCCGTTCTATATCGAGATATACCCTTCCCATCAGATCTCGCCTCCATGATCCTCGAGAGAAGGGAGATGATGGTATCACCACGAGGTCAGGAGGAGATTGTCGCTCCAGATAATGCTTGATATGGTCAATGAAATCCTGCACTACCAGAAGATCTCCCATAAATATATTCCCTCCAAAGTAACCGTTTCGGGGGACTTCAATAGTTAGTTCGAAATTGCTGGAGCTAAACAGGTGCGACTCTCTAAGACACTGCTCAAAAGTCGGTTTCACCAGAGTGGACGACAGGAAGAGAATATCTTTGGCGCCACTTTCATCTATTATTTCTCTCAGCTTTTCAACATAACTTAATCTTAAACCAGTACCCATAAAAACCACTCCTAGATGCCGGTCAAATTCTTTGGTATAAGGGTACTCAAAGTCTTCGAGATTCATTGTCAAGTTAATCTCATGCCCCAGCCTATTGATGGCAAATCGAGCTGTTCTCTGGTTGCTCGACTGCAGCATAAAGAGCATGTCTCTAGCCTGAGGTCTGCTCTTTATGCGAACATTATTTATCCCTACTATAACATCTCCTCTCCTGAGATCGCTGCGAGCGGCAGGAGAGTTTCTAACTATTCCTATTATCCTTGGTAGGTTCTTATGCTCTTCACAGAGGTTTTCTTCATACATAGTGGGCATAGCCACAATAGGGCATCCAATTTCTTCCCTCAGATCTCTTATAGTAGCGACACAAGCCTGCCAGACCTCGTCCAGGTCGAATAGATCTTTCTGCGAAAATTCACTGGAGTAACCGGGGAGATTTACCTCGACAAGATGTGCTCCACAACTATCAACATAAGCCACTGTCCGGGAGAGATCCCGGCACATTTCATCTATCGAACCCTCTGGCCAGGGCACAATAACAGCAGCGTAAGGAATACCTTTTTCCCTTAGCAGGGCTGGTGCGGAAATCGCTACACTAGGATCGTTATCTCTCATCAGTTTCCTGCGTCGTTCGGGAGAAGAGGTATTTAGAGAGAAGTACAGGTAAATTGAGCCAAGATTGGCAAGTTCATCAATTACCTCCGGCGTTAAGTTTTTGCCATTAGTGCTTATTCTCAGTGGTTGTGACGTCTTTTCCTTCAGAGAGTATAGGATCTCTCTAAAATAAGGATGTGCCATGAAATCATAGCTAAGAGGAGGATTAGGGAATAACCCCTTACCAGCATCAGGAGACAAATACCTCAGCCTAGTCTTTATCTCACTTAATTCCTCTTCAGCAGTCTCTTTTATCCTTCTCAGGGCAAGAGAAGATGGAGCGCCTTTGTTATAGCAAAAAACACAATCACAGTTGCAGCGCGATGCTGCGTACTCCAGAATTTCGCCACTATCAAAATAGCCAAAGGTGAGCCAGTTGGAGAGGTCCCTCAGCCTAAACCCATCAATGGGGACTGGCTGCCCCACACTTTCCAACTCTACAACGCTTAACAAGCTCTCAATTTGTTTCCTGATAAAATCTATTCTCGGTTCATATATGCTGGATCCATCATGGGTTTCCAGCATATCATGCGCACCACAGGCCCTTATCTCATGCGTAGTCGCCCTATCCAGAAGTAAACTGAATCCATCTGGAGATATCTCTTTCCCATTTTCCGTCAGAACTGCAATATCCAGGATATTCTGCAGCTGCATCCTTACCATTTCCAGAAGAGCATCCCCTGCACGATACTCCTTTCCCACCCGCAGGCCATAATGGAAGACATGTTCTTCCATTGCATTAATATGCACTACAAGAAGATTTCCTTATGACGATCGCAGTTCCTTGCATTTCTTGATGAAAGCAGGTATCGCTTGCTTGTAATCCGCCACAACACCAAAGTTGGACTCCTTGAAAATGTTAGCGTCAGGATCTTTATTTATGGTCACTATGCATTTCGATCCGGAACATCCCGCCATATGCTGCGGAGCCCCCGAAATGCCTACTGCAATGTAAAGATCAGGTGCCACAATGCGCCCCGTCTGGCCAATTTCTAGCGTCAGGGGCAACCACCCTTCGTCACAGGGAACTCTCGTTACCCCTATCGTGCCACCGAGTAGTGAAGCAAGTTCCTTGAGAGACTCAAATCCCTCGGCACCGCCAATGCCTCCACCTCCAGCTACGATAACTTTGGCGTCTTCAAGTTTTATGCCCTCTGCTTCCGCTTTTACCGTTTCCGCCAGTTTACCCTTAACTGCAGAATCATCTATCCCTATAGAAAGTGACTCTACCTCCCCCTTTCGTGAGGTATCAGGTTGGGCTGCTGCCACCGACCTTGGCCTCAGTGTCGCTATCTGGGGCTGAGATTCTGTCACCCATACCGCTGTCGCATTACCTCCATAAGCCGGCCGCGTTTGCAAAAGCACCTTGGTATCGGGATCTACCTCAAGAGCAACACAATCCAGAACAGCTGTAGTTTTCAGTTTTGCAGCCAGCCGAGGGGCAACATCACGCCCCATATCAGTTTGTCCCATAATAACTACAGATGGCGACAACTTCTCACAGGCAGCCGCTACCAACGACACATAGATTTCCGGGAGCGCATCGGGGAAAGCAGGCCCTTCAATAGTATATGCTTTATCTGCTCCCAGGATGATGGCCTCTTTAGCACCTTCCTCGATATCCTTCCCGATAAGCAGAGCAAACAATGGTTGCCCCAGTTCATCTTTTAGCTTTTTGCCTGCGTTCAGCAGTTCTGCAGTAATTGCAGCGACCTTACTCCCCACTACCTCACCACATACCAATACGCCCTTATTCTCAGCCATTAGCTCATCTCCTTATCGTTATCTATATTGCTCCAGCTTCTCTCAAGCGCACTGCCAGTTTGGTTGCCGCCTCAGCAGGCGTTTCCCCTTCAATAATTTCACACTTGCGTTCTCTTGCCGGAACGGACAGCGCAAACAGCTTCCGGCGCGCAGCTGTGCTTCCAACTAGAGAAGGATCAACTCCCAGATCTTCAGCTTTCCAAACAGGAATTTGTCGCCGGGCAGCCGATATGATGCCCAAACCCGAAGGCAACCTGGCCTGACCGACTTCATTGCTCACCGTAACTACTGCCGGCAGAGGAACAACAAACACCTGGTAGCCATCGAGCGTCACACGTTTCACTTTCAAACCATCGTCAACGGCCTCAGCATCTTCAGCCAGCGTAACCAGTGATGTCCCCAGATTCTCAGCAACTACAGACCCTACCAACCCCTCATCCCAATCCGCGGCCTGGCGCCCACATAACACAAGATCATACTCTCCAATCTTCTCTATTGCTTTGCTCAGGATATAGGCCACCGAAAAACTATCGGACCCTTCAAATGTTTCATCGGAAAGGACAACTCCTTCGTCAGCACCCATCGAGATAGCATGCTTTACAACTTTATCTGCACCGTTGCTGCCCACCGTCAACACACTTATCTTGCCCCCGTGCTTCTCTTTCAATCTCAACGCCAGCTCAACAGCCTGGGCATCATATGGATTTATCACAGGTGGTATACCCTCAGGAGGAACTACCTTCTTGCTGGCAGAATCCACTCTAAACTTCGCTGGCGGAATATCCGGGTCCAGAACCTGTTTAACGCACACTATGATATTCATTTATACTCCTTTTCAGCCATACTGATAACATATACCAAAACCTGGCCTCGGCAGAGTCCAGTCAATGGCCCCCTTATCACAGGCAATATTACAGCTACCACATTCCAAGCACCCTTCATAAGAGAATGTAATGCCTCCATCACTCAACTTGTAACAACTGGCGGGACAAACATAGATGCAAGCGTGATGATTGCACGTCTGGCATATATCCTCAGCAATTCTGATATGGACATCCTTGTCAATATCAAATTTATTAACCGATAGCTTATCTTCAACGCTAATGACTTTCATATGGCCCCCTTCCCCTGCCATAGGTCAGGGAGTATTTGTAACAACGACGCTCTCCCTTTGAGAGAATCTCTAACATTATCCCATGTCGTCTTTCTAGGTTGACCATCACCAATGAAAACTCGCCGTGCCACGTCGCAGGCTAACTCGGGATAGAGATTATAGATATGAGGATTTTCCAGAAAATGTGGTGCCTTTCGGAATGTTCTCAAATCCTTGAGAACATAGCTATCCTCCAGCAACCTGCGATACATAGAGAGAGACTCATTGGAAAAATCTCCTCTTTCCTTTGCTTCTATCACAGTCTCAGCTGCAGCTATCCCGGAAGCAACGGCGAAGTTAGCTCCTTCCAGTATCAGCCCCGTTCCCAGTACCAATGCAGCAGCATCTCCTGCCACCAGAAAACCATCTCTGGACAATTCCGGCATCATATTTATTCCAGAAACCGGTATAAGATGTGCAGAATACTCCACCAGCTTGCCGCCTTCAATTACCCTCGCTACTTCCGGATGGCTCTTAAATCCTTCAAGTAAATCGTTAGCCTGCACTTTTCTTTTAACCAGAGCGTCCAACTGCACTACAATGCCTACCGATAGGCTGTCCTTATTGGTATAGATAAAACCCCCTCCTGGCAAACCCTGTGTACATGAGCCAACGAATTCCCATGCTATGCCTTCCTTCCCCGATAAACCAAAACGCTGTTCAATTATCTCTTCTGATAACTCAATGACCTCTTTTACCCCTTGTTTCATATCTTCAGATGAAAGCTCTTTCTGGAGCCCAGCTTTCTGAGCCATGCCAGAATTTGCTCCATCACAAGCAACAACTACGCTGGCGGGCAGCTCATCGCTGCCAGCCTTTACTCCCACTACCCGAGAACCATCCCATAAGAGATCATCCGCACCCAGCCCTGGGGCCACTACGGCACCCGCTTCCTGGGCTTTGTCTGCAAACCAGCGATCGAACTTGGACCGCAGCATGACGAATCCATGGGGTGCTGGCTCCTTGAATTTAGGGCTGGCAAAATCTACAGAGAGGCAATCCTCCTCTGTGAGGAAGGAAATTTTCTGCCGCGTCACATACCTTTCAAATGGCGCTTCTTCACAGAAATTCGGCAGTAAATTCAGCAAGTCCCCACCATAAAATGCACCCCCCCACATATTCTTGGCCCCAACGAACTTCCCCCGATCTATCACCAGCACCTGCAACCCTGCATTAGCCAGCTTGTAAGCACAGGCACTTCCCGCTGGCCCCGCTCCCACTACTATGGCATCGAACTCCTGTTCCATAACAACAATACCTCAGCCCGCGAAGGCAGCCATCTCGATCAGCTGCTGACCGATGGTTAGCCTGTGTATGTTGCTCGTACCTCCCAGAATTGTAGATGTAATGGCATCCTGATAGTGATGCCCTACAGGATATTCATCAAAAGTGCCAAAGGAGCCAAATATCTTGACCGCCTCGGCCGTTATCCAGAGCGCATTCTCGGTAGCAAAATACTTGGCATATGACATCTCTTTAATATGACGGATCCCTCTGCTCTTGAGATCGGCAACGCGGTAGGCCAGCAACCTTGCCGCTTCTATCCTCGTCGCCATCTCCGCTATCGTACCCTGTATTAACTGATGCCCACCTAACGGTTTGCCAAACTGTACGCGCTCCTTCGCGTATTTTATGCAG
>JAGYOV010000054.1 GCA_018399375.1 Dehalococcoidia bacterium | reverse complement strand
ACTACTGTTTTGCAATTCATAGACGGTATTATAACCTGTGGTATTATATTTGTCAAATATATACAAGGGTATAGGAACCAGTACAGGATATTGACAATATTGCGCTGGTGCCTTAACATAGATTATCTAGGATTGATAATTAATATTGGTAACTCAGTGCAGAAGTGAGTGGCGCAGGAGAGAATGGAAGCTATAGCGAGGTAATAAGGGAAGATGTTTACAGGTATCAGAATTGCTGTGTTGAGTTGTGCATGCCAGGGGATATGTGGAGGAGCGGCGGTTTCGTCCGAGAGAGATAAGTGCAAATCCTTGGGCTTTTTTTGCCAGGAGTAAGAATACTTATCCTTCCTTAAAGTTGTACCCGAAGATCTGGGAAGCGGGTCTTGTATTTAAAAATGACTTACAGGAGGTGAGATATGGCAATAGAAAGGTGGAGACCATCAAGAGGATTGAGCCCATGGAACCCGTTTAGCGAGTTGGATGAGATAACGAGACCCTTTGAGGACATATTTGGCCGTTCCGGCTGGCCCACAACCTGGAGGCGAGCCCCTGCGGCGGAGCTCGGTTGGGTGCCAAGCATAGAGGTGTTTGAGAAGGAGGACAAGTTCGTAGTCAGAGCAGAGCTTCCGGGTATGAAGGAAGATGATATAGATATCTCTGTTGTGGGCGATACGTTGACTTTGAGAGGAGAGCGCAAGGCAGAGAGCGAGGTCAAGGAAGAAGATTACTACTGTTGTGAGCGTTCTTATGGTAGCTTTTCTCGCTCAATAACGGTATCTTCCAATGTGGATGCCAAGAAGATCGAAGCCAGCTACGAGGATGGTGTTCTGGAAGTCACTCTTCCTAAAGTCGCTGAAGTGAAGCCCAAGAAGATCACGGTTTCGGCCAAGAAGAAGGAGAAAACCGGCAATAAATAGCCTGATTATCTCATTGTCCCGCTTTCCCATCTCTTCGGGTATGGTTGCGTGAAATAAAGTTTAACGTCGCTGTTGGAGGGTTGATTAATGAAAGCTGAACAGAATAAAACGCTGGAAGGGCTCAGGATGGCTATACAGATGGAAGTTGAAGGCAAGGAATACTATTTGCAGGTCAGCGAGAACAGCAGCAACGAACTGGGCAGAAAGCTGCTGGCATCGCTTGCTGCAGAAGAGGATACGCACCGGCGGAAATTTGAGGAGATATATAGCTCGATACAAAGAGAGAGGAGTTGGCCGGCAACTGATTTCTCGCCGGATGGTGGCAAAAGGCTCAGGACTATATTAGCCCTGGCAGAAGGGAAGAAGGAGTCTCCCGTCAGTGCTCCTGAAGTTGAGCTGGATGCCATACAAACGGCCATAGATATAGAGAGCAAGACTTATGATTTCTACCGCAGCAGGGGTAAATCTGCTATCCATGACGCTGAAAGAAAATTTTACCAGATGGTAGCTGCTGAAGAGCAGGAGCACCATCTGGTTTTGCTTGACTACTACAATTATCTCAAGGATCCGGAGGGCTGGTTTTCTGTGAAAGAACATCACTCTCTGGATGGTGGTTAGTCATGGAATTAATATTTCTGGAGGTAGGGAGTATGCTGGATGTCAGTTGGCTATCGCCAGAGGTTTTTAAATATCGTGATATGGCCACCAGAACTCAATGCTGAAGTACAGCGTGGCCGTTGAATTTAGTGGTCACGACCAGATACAAAATATATGGGAGGTTTGAATGAACGTTAAAGCGCTATATAAATTAAGTTATGGTCTGTACGTTGTGTGTTCGGTAAAGGGGGACAGAATCAATGGGCAAATTGCTAATACTGCCTTCCAGATAACTTCAGAGCCCCCAACGATCGCTGTCAGCATAAACAAAAACAATCTAACGCATGAATTTATTAAGGAAAGCAAGGTGTTTACCGTCTCCGTCATTTCTCAGGATTCTCCTCTTTCCTTTATTGGTCACTTTGGCTTCAAGTCGGGCAGGGATATGGATAAATTCGGAGGAATTGCTCACAAGATAGGCGAAACGCGGGCTCCTGTGGTTACGGAGCATACTCTTGCCTATATGGAAGCCAGGGTGATTAATGAGGTAGATGTAGGAACGCATACCGTTTTTATAGGAGAGCTCGTGGAGGCGGATGTTCTTCGAGAGGGCGAGCCAATGACCTATGCTCATTACCATCTGGTTAAGAGGGGCACCACTCCCAGGACGGCTCCCAGTTATATCGAAGGTAAAAAGGAGGCATCACAAATGGCAAAATACCAGTGCACCGTTTGTGGTTATGTTTATGATCCGGAGCTGGGTGACCCCGATAGCGGAATAAAGCCAGGTACTCCTTTTGAAGAGATACCTGATGACTGGGTGTGCCCTGTCTGTGGAGTTTCCAAGAGCGACTTTGAAAGGATGGCGTAGAATGAAACCGAGAGAAATAAAACCGGGAATATACTGGGTAGGAGCTATTGATTGGGACCGGCGCTTGTTTGACTCGCTAATACCTTTGCCCGATGGTACGAGCTATAACTCCTATCTCATAAAGGGCAATGAGAAAACGGCGCTTATTGATACCGTGGACCCTGCAATGCAGGATGTCCTCCTGAGCAATTTGAACCAGCCTGATTTTGGTCACATTGATTACGTGATCGCCAACCACGCTGAGCAAGACCATTCCGGGACCATTCCTCGGGTTCTGGAGAAATATCCCGGAGCAAAGATAGTATGCACTCCGAAATGCAAGGACATGCTGATCGACCTGCTCATGGTACCGGAAGAAGCTTTCATAACAGTTAACGATAAAGAAACTCTTTCTCTGGGTGACAGGACGCTGGAGTTCATTCATGCTCCCTGGGTTCACTGGCCGGAGACTATGCTGACCTATTTAAGAGAGGACAGGATACTCTTTCCCTGCGATTTCTTGGGTTCTCATCTGGCGACAACGGATATGTATGTCAGAGATGGGGGCCAGGTCTACGAAGCTGCCAAGAGATATTACGCTGAAATTATGATGCCATTCCGAAACATCGTGCAGAAGAACCTGGAGAAGGTAAAGGGCTATAACATCGATATCATCGCTCCCAGCCATGGTCCAATGCACGATAAGCCAGATTTTATCTTGAAAGCCTATAATAGTTGGGCTTTTGATGAACCGAAGAACGCGGTGGTGCTGCCATATATCTCGATGCACGGCAGCACGCAAAAGATGGTTGAACATTTTGTCGGCGCTCTAGCTGGTAGGGGAGTATCGGTACAGCAATTCAATCTTGCCGTAACTGATATTGGGAAACTTGCCATGTCACTGGTTGATGCAGCTACGGTAGTTCTGGGAACGCCCACAGTGCTTGTTGGCCCTCACCCGAAGGTGGCCTATGCTGCTCTCCTGGCGAATGTGCTAAGGCCGAATCTCAAATTTGTCTCCATTATTGGTTCCTATGGATGGGGTGGTAAGGTGGTTGAACAGCTCGCGGCGATGATCCCCAACCTTAAAGTGGAGGTGTTGGATCCAGTGCTAATCAAGGGTTTCCCGAGAGCAGCGGATTTCGAAGCGCTGGATAGGCTGGCATCCAGTATTGCGGAAAAGCACAGGGAAAAAGGCTTTTCTTGAAAAGCAATGCTGGAGTGAGGAGGAAGCTGCTTATGTGAGTATTAATTTGGCGGGAGAAATGTAGCCCACTGAAAAAAGAAGGAGGTTTAGTTAAAGATGGAAGAAGAGAAAGAACAAGTAATTAGTTTGCCCAGGCTAGGAGAACCAGCGCCTGCCTTTGAGGCGGTAACCACTCACGGCGTATTGAAACTGGAGGATTTCAAGGGAAGCTGGCTGATTATTTTTTCGCACCCGGCAGATTTCACTCCGGTTTGCACAACTGAGTTCATGGCTTTTGCCGAAATTTATCCTGAGCTACAGAAACGGGGAACGGAGCTTCTTGGTTTGAGTGTGGATAGCGTATCCTCGCATATTGCCTGGGTGCGCAATGTGAAGGAGAAAACGGGAGTGGATATCCCGTTCCCCATAATCGCTGACCTCAATAAAGAAGTCTCTATGCTCTTTGGCATGATTCACCCGGGACAGAGTAAGACGGAAACCGTTCGGACCGTATTTATAATTGACGATAAACAGATTATCCGTACGATACTTTATTATCCGCTGACTACGGGCAGGAACATGGATGAAATACTGCGCATTATAGATGCCCTGCAAACGACGGATAAGAATGGTGTGGCAACTCCGGCCAACTGGCGACCGGGCGATAAGGTAGTGGTGCCACCACCCAACACTCAGGAGGGGGCTGAAGAGAGGACCAAGCAGGGTTACGAGTGCGTGGACTGGTATCTTTGCACCAAGAAGTTATAGCCAGAGCAGGAGGAATAATATGGCTTGTGTTAGTCCTGATGGTAAACCTACTGAATCAGGCGCTAAAATGCTGCGCGCTCTTAAGTCTGGATTGGCGACGCCCGAAGAGATCGCTAAAGACGCAGGGTTGCCTCTGTTCCGAGTTAGGAGTGGCGTGCGGGAACTCGTTGAGGCTGGGCTGGCTGCATTGGAAGGTGGCAGCTATAGCATCACCGATACGGGGTCTGAGTTGGTGCAATAATCCTGGAAAGCTGGCTTTTGCTTGATATTTTTGTCCACCGGGGATACTGGTTGGTCCCCGGTGGACATGGTTTTGCGAGGTTGGTCTTCAGGAGAGAATGCTGTGAAGTCTGCTCAGATGAAGTGTTTCAGTGGGCTTTGGGAAAAGTAAAAAAGTTAAAGGGGGAATTATGATGGATTATTCTGTAAAGGGCTATAGCAATCTTATCGGAATGCAGGGCTTTAGCAAGACGTTGCTCGAGAACCATTTTACTCTCTACCAGGGCTATGTGAGCAATACCAACAAGTTGTCTGATCTGCTCGCTGACATGTTAGGGGAAGGAAAGTCAAGCACGCCGGAGTACGCGGAACTCAAACGGCGGTTTGGTTTTGAGTTCAACGGTATGCGCCTCCACGAATACTATTTTGAAAATCTGGGGGGCAAATCTTCTCTGGACAGGTCGGGGACTCTGGCAGGAAAATTATCCGAGGCCTTTGGCAGCTATGATGCCTGGGAGCAAGATTTCAGAGCCACCGGCGCGATGCGCGGCATTGGTTGGGTGATTCTCTATCAGGATAACGTCACCCCCCGATTGTTTAACCAGTGGATCAACGAACATGAAGTTGGCCATCTTGCCGGTTGTTTTCCTTTGCTGGTAATGGATGTCTTCGAGCATGCCTTCATTACTGACTATGAGCTGAAGCGGGCTGACTACATTGAAGCCTTTTTTCAAAATATTAACTGGGATATAGTAGAGAGCAGGTTACAATAGAAAACTCCAGACGGCTGTTGGGCTGCTTGCTTGAACTGAATGTTTCAGGCAGCTTCTCTTTGGGCCGTTCTGGAATTTTTATGCCGCTGCTATTTTTCCTTTAGCTTTGTTGTCCTCTAACCTCGCTTCCTTTTATTCCTGTTATAAGCTGTGTGTAGTCGGCGAGGTTTTGATTTACCGGGATATTGACTATAGCTGCGCCGTGGGATATTCTATACCTCGGTACCCGATGTATTATCTTGACAGAGTATAGGTTTATTCGAAGATGACTTATCTAACTTTGTTGCTGGCCCTGGGGGCATTCTGGCTGGGTGCGTGTCCTTTCTCTCTCTGGATTGGGTTGTTTTGTATGGGCAAGGATATACGCAACTATGGAGACGGCAATCCGGGGTCAGCTAATGTCTTCAGGGCTGGCGGTCAAGCATTGGCCTGGCTATCTGTGCTGTTGGATACGGCCAAGGGCATCCCCTTCGTATTGCTGGCACATTCTTTTTTTGCTCTGCCCGAGGCATCTGTGATGGCAATAATGTTATGTGCCATAATGGGAAGTGTCTTTTCTCCTTTTCTACATTTCAAAGGTGGTAAATCAGTGGCTGTCACCTTTGGGACACTGCTGGGGTTATTGCCAGAGGGTGAGTTGTTATTGCTTTTCATCGTATTCATATGCATAGGTGCTCTGCTGATGTCCAATCATGCCTGGGTTGTCATGAGTGGGCCGATAGGATCTCTGGTTTATTTGCTGGTCACCGGAGCAATGTTCTGGAAGCTATTGTTGATGCTGTGTATCCTGGTGTTACTGGGGATAAAGCATCATAGCAGTTTGAAGAGTTCTCCCGGGCCAGGCATGCAGCCCGTCATCTGGATCCAGGCACGGAAAAGTAAAGCGTGATTTTTTGATGAAGAGGATAGCGTTATAAACTATCATCTGGCGGTACTTATAGGTCTCATCATTTTCGCTCTTAATCTGGTGTTCAATTTGAGAGCGCTCAGGAATCGTAAAAATGACTCCGTGGCGTTGGCCCCAGCTCCTTTCGTCTCTGTGCTCATCCCTGCAAGGGATGAGGAGGTAAATATAGATCTCTGTTTGAATTCCTTGCGGCAGCAGGACTACCATAATTTTGAAATTCTGGTACTGGATGATAATTCTTCGGATGATACGGCAAACATCGTTAGGAGATTGGCGTCTCTGGATGAGCGCATTTGCCTGGTTGCAGGGGAGCCTCTTCGTGAGGGGTGGGCGGGTAAGCCTTTTGCTTGCTATCAACTTGCTCAAAAAGCGAAGGGCGACTGGCTGTTGTTCGTTGATGCCGATACCGTGCATGCTCCCAACATGCTGCGCAATGTGATGTCTCTGGCTGTTGCTTCAGGGTGCTCTCTTATCTCTGGTTTTCCCCGCCAGATAGCGACTTCTCTGTCC
>JAGYOV010000053.1 GCA_018399375.1 Dehalococcoidia bacterium | reverse complement strand
AACCTCTGCTCCAAAGTTCGCGCAGCGGATTCAATAGCATTGATCTCTTTCTCCAACCTCTCCCTTTCAGCTCTTATATCTACCAGGTCAGACAGAGGCAATATTACCTCCACTTCTTGCAACACCAGTACAAGAGAGCTCCCTTCTTCAGCTTTTCTATCATGCCTGCTCAATATACACAACGGATTAACTCTAGCCAGCCTCTCCAGTATCATTTTTTGCGAATTGAGATGTGGCAAGAGATCGGTGACATATACTTCAGCTGCAATCCATTTTTTAGCGTCAACCTTGCGTTCCGCTCGAGCATTGCGAATGGAACGAACGATATCCATAATGCATGCCATTACTCTTTCCGCCTCAGGATCAATCTCTGCCACATTAGCTACAGGGTAAGTGGCTATCATAACGGAATCTACCTTCTCCATTTTGCCCACAGAATTCATTCTCAAGTTTTGCCACAATTCTTCGGTGACGAAGGGCATAAACGGATGCAAAAGGCGCAGAGAAATATCAAGGGTACTGATTAATACAGGCACAGGCGAACTTTGAGATTGGTTTTCCCAGAAACGGATCTTGGCGATCTCGATATACCAATCACAGAACTGGGACCAGATGAACTCGTATATTTGCTGTGCAGCCTCGCCAAATTGGAACATTGACATTAGCCCATCTACGTTCATCATAAGCTGGTTCAACTGGCTCCTGATCCAGCGATCCTCCATTGTCATTTCGTTCTCCTGATATTCTGGGGAATTACCTGCTACCTCGTACTGCATATAAGCGCCATCACCATGCACTTCACCTTCCATGTTTTGAAGAATAAAACGAGCGGTATTCCATAGTTTGTTGACAAAATTTCGGCTCGACTTCAACTTTCCCTCTCCCAGATTAATATCATTGCCTGGAGAACTACCCGTAGCCAAAGCAAAACGAAGAGCATCCACTCCATATTCGTCAATTATTTCTGACGGATCAAGAACGTTGCCCCGCAACTTGCTCATTTTTTCACCTTTTTCATCTCTGATCATCCCGTGGAGATAAACAGAATGAAAAGGAATCTTACCCATATCTTCCAAACCCATCATTATCATCCTGGCAACCCAGAAAAACAGAATATCGTAGCCAGTCTCCATCACCGATGTAGGATAAAAATAACGAAGTTCTTCAGTATCATCAGGCCAGCCCAGAGTTGAGTGCGTCCATAGCGCCGAACTAAACCACGTATCAAGGACATCGGGATCTCTAACAAGTTGCCCTGAGCCACAGTAAATACAGTTGGCCGGTTCATCCACGGCAACAATCAATTTGCCACAGCTCTGGCAATACCATACTGGTATGCGATGTCCCCACCACAACTGGCGGCTGATACACCAGTCTTTAATATTCTCCATCCAGTTGAAATATACCCTGGTAAAATGCTCGGGAATTATAGCAATACTACCATCCTCAACAACCCTGATAGCCTTTTTAGCTAGCGACTTCGTGCTAACGAACCATTGCCAGCTAATTCTAGGCTCAATCATCGTTTGACAGCGGTTGCAATGTCCCACTGAATGAGAATAGAGATCGATCCTCTCAAGAAATCCCCCTTTATCCAGGTCAGCTACCAAACGCTCGCGGCAGGCAAACCTATCCCTGCCATTATATGAACCGGCATTGTCATTCATGGTAGCATCGGTCTCCATAACGCTTATCGAAGGTAAATTATGTCGCTCCGCCACCTCAAAATCTGTCGGGTCATGAGCAGGTGTTATCTTCAATGCTCCAGTGCCGAAGGAAAAGTCCACCGCGTCGTCCGCTATCACGGGGATTTTTCTATTTATCAAGGGCAAAACGACATTCTTCCCAATATATCTCTTATAACGCTTATCTTCAGGATTGACTGCTACTGCGGTATCACCAAAGAAGGTTTCTGGCCTGGTAGTGGCAACACTAATGAACCCATCACCATCTTCTAACGCATAGCGAATGTGGTAAAGATGCCCAGCAATATCCTTATGCTCTACTTCAAGATCGGAAAGAGCTGTCTGGCAGCGCGGGCACCAGTTTATCATCCTCTCTCCTCGATAAATCAGGCCCTTGTTATACAGGCGAACGAAAGCAACGTTAACAGCCCTACTGGGGCCTTCATCCAGAGTGAATTTTTCCCTGCTCCAATCACAAGAAACTCCCATCATCTTATGCTGTTGATTGATCGCTTCTCTACTTTCATTGGCCCCTACCCATGCAGCCTTGAGAAAGTCTTCAAGACCAATATCTTTCTTATTCAATCCCTGCTTCGCCAGCTTCTGTTCTGTGACAACCTGCGTAGCAATTCCGGCGTGGTCAGTCCCGGGCAACCACAATGTTGGTTCGCCCTTCATGCGGTGCCATCGCACCATAATATCCTCCATGGTATCTGTGAGTGCATGCCCTAGATGAAGTCTTCCCGTCACATTCGCTGGAGGCATAATGACAACAAACGGCTTCTTACTGTAATCGATTTGAGGAGTGAAATATCCTCTCTGGAGCCAGAAATCATACCATTTCTTTTCTATTCCACCTGGTTCATATGCTTTGGGAATTGCAATCGACATAGTTCTCTCCATTCAGTTACACAACATGTATACAGATAACTCCAGTTGAGCAAATACTCACCGAAGCAGGGATGCTACTTCATCCAGAATTTTGTCAGCCACTTCTCTCTTGGACAAGAGAGGCAACTTTCTTTCTGTCCCTCCTCGCCTAATAAGGACCACCTCATTATTCTCGGCACCAAAGCCACTACCTGCAATAGTTATATCGTTAGCGACAATTAAGTCCAAATTTTTCCGTTGCAACTTTGCTCTGGCATTTTCCGCCAGGTGCTCGCTTTCAGCAGCAAACCCCACTCGCACAAAATTGCCTTTAACGTTATCCAGAATATCTGGATTATTTACTAGGTCCAAAGTTAGCGGTGTATCTGCTTTCTTAATCTTGGCCTGAACTGCGTTAGCAGGGCGGTAATCAGCTACGGCAGCTGCCATGATCAGGGCATCCGAACGAGGAGCAATATCATTGACGACAGAGTACATTTCCATAGCGGTGTTGACGTTGCAAAGTTCCACTCCATATGGTTCGATCAGTGCAGAGGGAGCCGCGATCAATGTCACTCTAGCACCCCTATCACGAGCTGCTTCAGCCAGTGCATAACCCATTTTGCCTGAAGAGCGGTTGCTAATATAGCGAACCGGATCTATCGGTTCCTGTGTACCTCCAGCAGTGATCACCAGGTGTCTACGAGCCAGATCCCCATTCTCCCCCAACCTCCGACAAATAGCTCCAGTAATATCTCCAATGCTGGCAAATCTCCCTAAACCCATCTCTCCTGAAGCCAATCTACCTTTCACCGGGCCAACCAGGATAAAACCAAGTGACACAAGTTTAGACAAATTACTTTGCGTTATCTGATTCTCATACATATTCACATTCATCGCAGGAGCTATTATTATCGGAGATCTTGTCGCCAGAACGGTACTGGATAATATGTCATCAGCAAGACCTGCAGCCAGTTTAGCAATTATGTTGGCTGTAGCAGGAGCGATCACCACTATATCTGCTGCCTCAGCCAGCGATATGTGTTCGATAACGAATTCAGAATTCAACTCAAACATACCAGTAGCTACAGGCCTCCCTGTAAGACTACGTAGGGTCAGTGGTGATATGAAGTGCTCGGCAGATTCCGTCATAATTATATTTACATTTGCCCCAAGCTGAACAAGATGGCTGGCCAGTTCTGCCGCCTTATAGGCAGCAATACTTCCAGTTATTCCCAATATAATAGTCCTGTTACTAAGTATCATCTCGCTTGTTCCTCTCATAAATGAGCCGTAGACCCGTCAGTACCAAATCGTGGTTCACTACATTAATGACACTTGTACCTCTGGCCATCTGATGGGCATATCCTCCAGTAGCGACTACCAGCGGTTTGTCTCCCAATTCCTCTTCTATTCGCTTTACCATACCTTCTACCAGGCTGGTATAGCCCAGAACTATACCAGATTGCATAGCTGCCACAGTATTCTTACCAATCACCCGTACGGGACGGGTTAGTTCTATTCGAGGCAGCATGGCAGTACGAGTGAACAATGCTTCCAGAGCTATGTTAATCCCAGGGCATATAACTCCACCAATGTAAGTACCGTCCCGAGAAATTACATCGAAAGTGATAGCTGTGCCAAAGTCAATAACTATTATCGGTTTTCCGTAAAGGTAATGAGCTGCAACTACTCCTACCACTCTATCAGTACCTACTTCCCTTGGGTTATCAAATTGAATCCGTAGGCCAGTTTTTACACCTGCCTCGACCACCAATGGTTTATGACGTAAATATTTGTGGCATAAATCTACGAAGACAGTTATTAGAGGAGGTACAACTCCACACAAAACTGCTCCCTCCACGTTGGGAGGCAACAAATGTTGATGTTCCATCAATCCAAGCAAGAAGGTGCCATACTCATCCGTTGTGCGATGAATGCCCGTAGCTAGATTCCAGGTATGTATCAGCTTATCACCATCAAATATGCCCAGCTTAACGCTCGTGTTACCAATATCTATAGCCAGAAGCATAGCGATGTCCTTAATTCATAGATCCACGAATGGAAACAAGAGTTAGTATAGCATCACAATTCAGACTCTGCCATTAAGGATACAGACGTGGCAACAATTTGTTCTTCAATCTGGCCCATATCACAGGAGAAAGCTCTCCAGCGTTTCGATTACCGCTATATGGGGACGAATCCGGCGCAACTTAAAAACCCAGCAACGGCTTCAGGGTACCGGAGCAATAAATAGTGACAATATAGCCTTCTCCTATAAAGATATCCTCTTCGCTTGGCTTAGTTACACGATTTTCCTTGTCAAACACGGAAAAATGGAGAACCAGAAAAAGATGGCCTTCGTCCTCTTCAATTTTAGGACGCTTTAGTGACTGAGCACATTCTCCAAGCCAAGAGGATGAAAGTTAAATTTCTGGGTAAGTAATTCCACATCTCGAGCCGCTGGCATTTCAATATAAAACCAGCTTAACTTTTACCATAGCTGATAGAGCACGCACCCTCGTTTCCTCTTTTCCTACATATGCTGAACCTTTCATAACGATAATTAACCCAAATCACATTTTTTCATTCTCCAGTGCTCTCTGCAAAACCCACGTCCCCAAAGCAAAAACACCCCATCGAATCTCGCTCATTACTCAGGATGAGAACATCAAAAAGTAACTTCCGCTTTAGCAGGCATTTTACCATCATACATAATTGCATTAAATCACTCTCAGTGGTTAGCATGAATTCCATAGCGGTGTCAGTTTTATTGACATTCCACACTTTACGATGATATATTACTACAATTAGCAATTAAAGAGGGAGAGTGCTAATTGACTGCTGAGGAGAGAAGAAAAGCTGTCCTTAAGATAATAGTGGAGGATTATATCCATGACGCAGTACCTCTTGCCTCAGAAGCCATTGTCAGAAAATATGATCTAAAGGTAAGCTCCGCTACTATCCGCAACGATATGGTTGCTCTGGCAGAGGAAGGCTATATTTTCAGACCTCATGCCTCTGCAGGAAGTATCCCCACTGATAAAGCCTATCGTTTCTACGTAGAAACGATAGATACCTATGCTGATTTATCCATGCCCCAGCAAGACATTATTCAACAGTTAGAAAAAGCACTAGAAGAAGAGATAGAGCACTGGTTGAGACAGGCAGCTTTGCTCCTGGCAAGCTTGGCTCATAATATGGTAATAATAACCTTACCCAGAGCGAAACGCCACCATTTCAAACACCTGGATATAGTGGCTTCACAAAATCTTCTGGCCCTGTTAATTCTGGTTCTATATGAAGCAAAGGTGGTACAAAAAATGATACCAATAAATACCTTCATTGCTCAGGACAATCTAACGCAGCTGGCCAATAAGTTTAATGCCCTGTACTCGGGAATGGATAGCCAGCAAATCCTGGCAAGCAAGGAGCATCTTACTGCACAGGAGAAAAAGATATCCGAGTTTATTGCAGACATAATGGCTACTGAAGATGCGCGAGAATATGGCAAGCCATATCTCGAAGGTCTGTGCTTAATGCTAAGACATCCTGAGTTTTTCAATAATCCCAGGGTTCCCGATATACTGCAAGTACTGGAAGGAGGAGAATGGCTCAAGGAAATATCCTTCCAAGAGTTTGACCAGCGCGAGAAGACAAGCGTAACCATCGGCGAGGAAAACCGCGAAGTAGCGCTGCGGGATTTAAGCTTGCTCGTAAATCAATACGGCATCCCGGGGAAAGCTACAGGCCTCCTCGGCGTGGTTGGCCCAAAGCGCATGGATTACGCAAATACATTGTCTTCACTCAGATGTTTTTCAGCATTTCTTAGCGATACAATAACTCAGCGAGTTTGAGGAGGTTCCAAGTTGACCGATCACAATAGCGACAAGGGCGAGACAGACTTCATGGATTATGAACAGGATGAAGGAAATCCCGAGCAAGTTTCGCCTCAGGAAAAAGATAAAACAGAGGAATATTTAGCCAGCTTGCAGAGAGCTCAGGCAGATTTAAGCAATTATATAAAAAGAGCTGAACGTGAAAAATTAGATATAATAGAATATGCCAACAGGTCGCTTATTCTAGACCTGTTGCCTGTTCTAGATGATTTTGAGAGAGCGCTAGATTCAATGCCCGCTAAACTTGCCAGGTCTAGTTGGACTGAGGGAGTAAAGCTCATCTATAATAAGATCAAATCAATCTTGGAAATGCAGGGGGTAACCAGAATCGAGGC
>JAGYOV010000052.1 GCA_018399375.1 Dehalococcoidia bacterium | reverse complement strand
TAGTGCCAATGGAAAACAGGAGGAAAACGGCTGCATTCTACGATGTCGGCGGATTGTTTATCGCCGTCATTTTCGCTGGTATACCCCTTGGCGTTGTTTTCGACTATCTCTGGAACCTTCTGGTGATCTCAATAGCACTGCCGTATTTACCAGGAGATGCCAAAATTGAACTCAGCAAGAAGAGGAAACTGGCATACTGCCTCTTCATCACTTTGCTTGGCGTTGCCATCGACTGGGCTTATTTCGAGCTCACCTGGGATATGAATCTCGGCAAGTCCGCACTCTGGATACCGGCCATGTCCCGGGCACTGCAGTTCCTCTGTCTGCTTATACCGATAGCCATGATAGCCCTGGTCAATGCTTTTCTCTCCTATTCTTACCTGAAGCTGGAGCGCAAGCAGGCGATCATCCTCGGCACCATCATGGCTTTCTTCACCGCACCGTGGCTATTACCCACTCTACCATATGCCTTCGGATGGGTGATATAACACGTATAAGACGGATAACTCCCTTCAGACTTTTTTTTCACAATAAGTAGCTGCGCATGCCAGCAGTCTATATATAAAAATCGGCAAAACTGCTACCATTGAACTCAGTGAAAATGAACAGGAAAAGGAGAAGTGAGGAGGTAAATCTATCATGAAACAGAAGAGGACCCTTGTCATTCTGAATCTGCTTGGCTTTCTGGGGACCGTCGTCGCAAATGCGCTGGCTAACGCTCTTCCCATAAACAACAAAACAACGGGAGAGCTATCGGACCAGTACGCCAACCTGTTCGTCCCTGCAGGGATCACCTTTGCAGTATGGGGAGTAATCTACGCGCTGCTGGCAATTTTCGTCGTATACCAGCTTATCCTGGTAATTAAGAAAGATTCAGACCATTCGTCCTTTATCGAGAGAATTGGGCCGCTTTTCTTCGCCTCGTCTCTTTTGAATATAGGATGGATAATAGCATGGCATTACGAAATTCTTCCCCTATCTCTGGTTCTCATGCTCCTGCTATTGGGATGCCTCATTGCCATTTACTTGAGGCTGCGCGTGGGAAAAGCTATCGCCACGAAAGCAGAGAAGTACCTGGTGCATCTGCCGTTTAGCGTTTATCTCGGATGGATCACCATAGCTACAATTGCCAATGTTACCGCTTTGCTGGTCAGCGTTAACTGGAACGCGTTCGGGCTGGGAGAGCAATTCTGGGCCGTCGCCGTCATCGCCGTTGGCATAGCGATCAGTCTGGGCACATTGTTCACGCGAAATGACATATTTTACTGTATCGTCGTCGACTGGGCATTGGCCGGCATATTGATAAAACGTCTGGCCGGAGAAACTGTGCCTGATCAAGCCGTTGTCGTTGCCTCTATCATCGGGCTGGTGCTGATATCAGCAGGCATAATCTTCCAGCTAGTAAAGAAAGGAATATATCTGCCCGGTGAAGCTCCCGCCACCTCTTCGCAATAGCACCGTGCTTCTAGCACTTCTATATCTGGGCGTCCGCGGTATTCGTCTGGGCCCGACGCTGTCAGCTTTTCTATCACCGGGCGTCGTTAAAGTGCTGGTGGACAAATTTGACATAAAACCGATAAGTACTGTAGAGGCGGACATCGCAGCGATAATGCAGGGAAAATAGATTTTCCCGCCGGCAAATTTATATTTATACAGAATTACAAATGAGACAAAAAGTATGCAAATGGTACCCTGTCTGCCCCATGAAATTCTACTACGAGCAGGGGAAACTGGATCGGGAGTGGATAGATCGATATTGCCATGGAGACTGGGAGAGCTGCATAAGATACCAGATGGAGGAGAGAGGAGATCCACATCCCGATTACATGCTGCCCAATGGAGAGATAAGAAAAGAACTGGCATCCAAGTAAAACGGCAAGGTAAATGTCCACCGGCGCAAATGAGAATCTCTTTTTGTAAAAGGTCCGCACTTCGTCACTAAAAGTCATCGAGCACTAATTCAAAAAGATAGAGTCATCCTTTTCCCTCCACATTCATTGTGCCCGGCTAGCTCCTGAGGATAATGACACGCCATTTATTTGCTCCAGATAACCTTGACAGCTCAGAAACAATATGTTATCTATAACCTATGATATTAATAACATTTGCGAAGGAGGTACAATGGACATCAAATATGCAATACTGGGTTTCCTGGGCTGGCAGCCTCTTACGGGATATGACCTGAAGAAGATGATGGCAAAATCAACGCCTTATTACTGGTCGGGCAATAACAACCAGATTTATACTGCCCTGGTCCAACTTCACAAAGCGGGAATGGTGACCAACGAAGTGGAGCGCCGGGGACATTATCTTTCGCGCAAGATATATACCATTACCGATAAAGGAATGGCAGCGCTAAGAGAATGGCTTACATCGCCACCGGAACTGCCTCTGCTGAGAAATTCCTTTCTCGTGCAGCTGGCATGGGCCGACCAGCTGGAGCCACATGAGCAGGATTGCCTGCTGGAAAGATACGAGAACGAAGTCGCCAGCCACCTGCTCATATTGAGAGAAGAACAACGAAGGGGAAGTTTGATCAATCCCGCGAGAACTCCGCGGGAAAAATACTTGTGGGAGAGGATATCGGAAAACCACGTACAATTCTATGAAAACGAGCTTGGCTGGATTCACAGAACTCGAGAAGAGATTAAGGAAAAGTAACATACACCGGAAAACGCTCATTAAAACGAGAAAAGAGAAACATTGTGAAAAGTACATCCATTTACAAATCAGTTGCTGGCGAGCAAGAAGTGATGCGCCTGTATGAAAGTGCGCTGGAGCGTTGGCCCGTGCTCTGCGATAGACTAAACATCGCCACCCGGCAAGGCGATACATTCGCTATAGCGAGTGGAGACACTGATGCACCACCACTGTTACTGCTTCACGGTGCTTGCTCCAACGCTGCCTCCTGGATAGGAGATGTTGAGCAATACAGCAGGCATTTCCGGGTATACGCGATAGATACGCCGGGTGAACCAGGCAAAAGCGCGCAGAACCGCCCCGGCTGGAATGGACCTGCCTATGCTGAATGGATGGAGGACATTCTCAACGCGCTAAAGATCGAGAAAGCCTCTATCATGGGGATTTCACAGGGCGGATGGATAGCTCTGAAATTTGCCATCTCCAGGCCTGAACGGGTAGAGAAACTGGTATTGCTATCGTCAGGAGGCCTGGTGCCAGCCAAAGCGTCTTTCCTCCTGCGCGCCATGGCATTCTCTCTGTTTGGGAAAAGAGGAGCCCGCGCTATTAACCGCATGACCTTCGGCGATCAGCCCATACACGAAGAAGCAATGAAGTTCATGGACGCTATCATGACACATTTCAAGTCCCGCATGGGCAATCTACCTCTATTCTCCGACTCCGAGCTGAGGCGCCTGAGGATGCCAGAGTTATTCCCGACGCCGGCCACGTTCTCCTTGGGCAAACTCCAATAGCAATAAAGTTTCTTACTTCAGACCATCCGGCTAGAGATATAGAGGAATAGACAGAGCATAGCAGGCATAACATCTACCCTGACGGGATCTCGTACAGGAACTATGGCTGCAAAAAAGATTCCTTACACCCAGGCCCTTAATAAGATGCATGGGGACTTCGCGGAGTGCACAAGCTACCGTATCTGTGCCGGTCCAACGAAAGACAAACCACTGAGAAGAGAGCTGCTACTTTTCAACCATGACTTCGGTGGCCTTGATCACGGCTGTAGCCTTATCTCCCTCTTTGAGGTCCATTCTCTCAACAGATCCCATACTTATAACAGACACGATCTCAATTCCAGATGATTCAATCACCACCTCTGCCATCACCTTCCCAGGCCTGATAGACTTAACGGTACCTTTAATTTGATTACGAGCGCTCAGCATATTTAACCTCCCGCTTCAACTTCTTACTAACAAGATAGATCAACGCCTGGTTGTTGTCAATAGGAGTAGGAATATCATGTTGCCGCCCTAGCCAGCTGACAACGGTTCTACTATCGCTAACGGGCCATTGTCTCTCCGAAACAGCCCGGAACAAGATTATTCCACATATTTTTCTTTAGAGGCTCTAGCATCATGTTGGCATCTCCTGCTATCGCTGGCAAATATGGACATCTACTGGATGAGCTCCTGCTCGAGCATATCCCATTGATCGTCCATTCGAGCCGAGATTACCACACCTTTTTCAACTACCACGGATACCTCATGAGGCGTTATTACCTGTAGCAGGTTTTCACCGCTTCTATCACCATATCCAGAATGTCTGCTATCAAACGCGAAGATGAATTGCCAGGCATATTCAATATCCGGATATAGCGTCTCAACAAGCACTAGGCTATCTTCCATGCCATCGAACTGGAAAGTAGGGCTGTTCTTCACGAATTCTTCAGCAATTTGCAGACTCTTATCCTGAGTTATCTCCTGAAAGGGCACCAGCTCGGCAACGTAGCCATTGGGCTCAACTATCCCCCGCCAGTACCATCCAGTTTCTACGTTTTCGACAATTACCTCATACTGGATGTTCTCCGGAGCAACCACCGGGCAAGATACCACTGCCCTCCAATCACCGAGAGTGAACTCAATAACTCTTCTACCCAGCAAACCTTCTGGAGTAATATCCTTACCCTGCCAATCACCGCCGGTCGATGGAGCTCTTTCTCCATAATTGTCCTGGAGATAAGAGATGGCAGCGCCCCTAGCTTCCTCCTCGCTATTGACCTCTGACGGCACATTTGAATCCGGCCCGGAGCAGGAGACAACAGGAAATAACAAGCACAGCGCAAGACATGCCAGAATCAATTTATTCATGATTGTATTTGATTTCCTCCTTTTTTTCAGTTGTTCTCAATCAAATATAACGAAAAACCATCGCACAGTGTTTATTGGTTAATTTCATAAATGCAAGAATTTTTGGTGTTTCCCGATAAAACCAACAGGTTATTCCTCTAAAACAGGTAAAGCGATAACCAAACGGTGAAAGCAGTTGCAAATGCAATTTCCCGAATAAGTCTTAGCTCAATATCACATATAGGTACATGGCCCTGACATATAAAGCTGAACGATTATCTCAAAAATCTCGAGCCATGCGTTTTATCAGGAACTATGGCACTGTAGCGATAATTTGCCCGGTTCTTATTCGGAATTTTTCTCAGGTTAGTTACTCAATCGATTTTCCATCCAAGCCGTGAATACAAGGCTGTGCCCGCAACGAGAAGCACGAGAGAGATAGTTATAGTCAAAGTTATTTGCCCGAAAGTCAAAGGATTATAGGCAATCATTTCTGGCCCAGCCAGCAAGTATACAATTGATGCCTGTGCTGACGAGATGGGATAGATGCGAGAGAACATTTGCAGTGGTACCGGTAGGACTTCGTATGGAGCAAACAGACCCGATAGAGCAGACGTTACTACCGCAACGCCAACACCTGTCATAATTGCACCATGAAGATTCTTAATCAACGTGCCAGCCATCAGTCCCACTCCAGCAGAGGCACAGATAACCAGGAGGATAAAGCCAATCACCTGTAATATTTCAACACCAGATCCTGTAAAACGTGCACCGACCATCATTCCAACTATCATAACCAGGCCCGCAGCCGTGAAAGAAAGGACGATAACGGCCGAGATTCTGCCAATGAAATCTCTGTAAGGCTTTATGGGCATTGACATAAGCTTGGCAAGCAAACCGTTCGACCTATCTCCAGCAATGCTGGCAGGGAGGTGAGACATACCGGCTATCATGAGCGCAAAAACCATCATTGAGATGGCAATTGAGCCTTTGGCATAAGGGACCACTGCTTGAGGGATGCTCCCCGTAAATGAGAAGCTTCCGATGATTACCCAGATTACCGGCCAGGCCATAGTCCAAAAAAGGGCCGCTTTCTCCCGGAGCAGTTCCTTAAGGGTTTTAATAAAGGTTGCGGATATCTCCCTCAATTATCCCTTTGCCTCCTCCCGTATGCTTCTCTCGGTCAGTTTGAAAAATACGTCTTCGAGCGTTGGCCGCGACATTTCTATTCGCAATACCTTGTACCCAGCCTGATCAAGGCTCCTTACTACATCGGCAAGCACTTTATCCCCATTTCGCGAAAATATCCTGTATCCGGCTTCTGACTGCGCCACCTTTCCTTCAATGCTAAATCGCTTTAATACAGAGAGCAAATCACCCGTGCTTACGGCGGTCTCCACAGTTATCGCGTCCTCCATAGCATGTTGCCTCTTAAGTTCATCAGGACTTCCTTCAGCTATAATTCTGCCATTATCTATCAACCCCACCTTTGAAGCCAGTTCAGCATCGCTCCCAAGATGGGTAATCAAGATGATACTGGTTTTTTTATCCACGACTTCCCGAATTATATTGAAGAAAGATCGCCTGGCGGCGGGGTCCAGCCCTGTCGTTGGCTCATCCAGTATAAGGACCTTTATGCCAGGAAAAATTGCCGTCGCGATCTCCAGCCTCTTTCTCATTCCACCGGAGTACCTGGAGACTTTCTTATCCGCTTCCTCATAAAGGCCGATCCTCTTAAGCATACCTGTCACCAATTCACTTGCCTGGCTACGAGAATAGCCCAGAAGAGCAGCGAAATACATCAGATTCTCTCGTCCTGAAAGCTTGGAAGAGGAGAAATTCTCCTGCGGTACATAGCCTATTAATTCCCTGGCCTGAGATGGGTTTTTACCGTACACCTGAACAATACCGCTATCATGAGCTTTCGCCGCAGCAATTATTGAAGCAAGGGTCGTCTTACCAGAACCATTCGGCCCCATTAGAGCATAGAATTGCCCCTCCGGCACATCAAGATTAACTCCATTAAGAACATTCCGGCCACTGTACGCCTTGACCAGATTCTCCACGTGTACCGCAAACACTTAAATA